>DKIP01000012.1:29479-75380 GCA_002454335.1 Cytophagaceae bacterium UBA6715
CTCTTAACTCTTAACTCTAACCTATTTATGTTATCTCGTCGTCGCTTTCTCGCACAAAATTCATTATTAGCCCTCGCGGCATTTTTACCTTCAGCAAAATCCAAAACCTATCGCATGGGCTATTCGGCTATCACATGGGGTGGAAAGGATGAATTAGCCATTGAGGAATTGTCGGGCTTAGGCTACAAAGGCATACAGTTGCGCGCGAATACGTATGCGAAGTATAAAGATAATCCAAGCGATTTGAAACAATTATTGGAAGCCAAAGGATTGTCTTTGGTCATGTTCTCGAGTGGAAATGTCGAAATTGATCCTGCGAAAATGGAAGCAAATGTGGCGATGCATGTAAATCATGCGCGATTTGTGAAAGCTTTGGGCGGTAGTTCGATTCAGTTAACGAATAGTTTACGTAAAAATAATGTGGCACCTACGGCAGATGAATTAGCTCGTTTGGCAGCAGCGATGAATGAAATTGGGAAACAAACCCAGGCAATTGGGATTCAAGCGACGTATCATAATCACATGAACCAATATGGTGAGACACCTGAGGAGGTAGATGCTTTGGTTCAAGCTATGAATCCGAAATATCTTCGTTTATTATTGGATGTAGCCCATTATCACCAGGGGGGAGGTAAACCAGCGGAGGCGGTGATAAATTACCAAAAGGTTTTACATAGTATGCACATCAAGGATGTGGAATGCCCAATCAAGGGTGATTCGAATCCTAAATCTTATAAATTTGTTGAATTAGGGCAAGGGAATGTTGACTTGGTTGGCGTTTTTGCTTCCATGGATAAAATAAAATTTGGTGGTTGGGCTATTGTGGAATTAGATGCTGTTCCTGATAAAGCAAAATTACCTGTGCAATGTGCCCAGATTAGTAAAGATTTTTTACAAGGTAGAATTGCGTATCAATTTTAGTAAATTGCCGACTTAATATATTGATATGTTTAAAAAGCGCGACGCTGCCATTGGATTTATTTTTGTGACCTTATTAATTGATGTAATGGGTATAGGGATTATTATTCCGATGATGCCTACATTGATTCGTGGTTTTACAGGTGGTGATTTAAGTGTTGCCTCACAATATTCGGGTTGGTTGATGGCTTCTTATGCCATCATGCAATTTGTATTTTCTCCTATATTGGGTGGATTATCGGATCAATTCGGTCGAAGACCCGTTATTTTGGCTTCCCTTTTCGGCTTCTCTTTGGACTATTTGTTGTTAGCCAATGCACCCAATATCACCTGGTTGTTTGTAGGTCGTATTCTTGCTGGCATCACGGGTGCAAGTTTTACGACGGCTCAAGCTTATATCGCCGATGTATCCACGGCAGAAAACCGTGCAAAGAATTTTGGTATGGTCGGTGCAGCTTTTGGTTTAGGATTTATTGTAGGACCTGCCATTGGGGGTGCCTTGGGGAATATTGATGTGCACTTACCCTTTTATGCCTCAGCAGGGTTGACCATGTTGAATGCGCTTTATGGGTATTTTGTTTTGCCTGAGTCGTTGAGTTTAGCGAACCGCCGACCGTTTAATTGGAAGCGTGCAAATCCATTGGGTTCTCTCAAACATATGTCACGTTACCATCCATTGGTTTTAGGATTAATAGCGGGATATTTTTGTATCCAATTAGCGAGTCAAGCACACCCTAGCACTTGGTCTTATTTTACGATGAAAGTATTTAATTGGTCACCGGATGAAGTTGGGTATTCTTTGGCATTCGTTGGTTTAATCGTAGCAATTGTTCAAGGGGGGTTAACTCGCGTGATAACGCCCAAAATAGGAGAGCGGAAAGCTATTTCGTATGGATTATTGCTTTGGGCTTTGGGTTTCATAATGTTTGCATTTGCTGCAGAATCGTGGATGATGTATGCTTTTATGGTTCCTTTTGGATTAGGTGGATTGGCTGGGCCGGCATTACAAAGTTTAATATCCCAACAAGTGGGTGCGAATGAGCAAGGTGAATTGCAGGGTGGTTTGACTAGTCTTCAATCCATTACGACGATTTTAGGACCGCTTTTTGCATCAAACTTATTTGCTTATTTCACGACATCAGAACATAATTTTCCTGGGGCCGCTTTCTTTGCCGCGGGGATTGTAGGGTTCCTTGCCTGGGGAATTATCATGCGTTCGATCCCGAAAAATAATCAGTAAATTGATAATTGGTTTGATTTCAGGTTAAAAGGAATCTGAGTTGAAAGATTATTGAATATCTTTCGGAAAAAATATACCCTAATGAAAAATATGCGCAATGCAATCATGTTGGGCTTGCTTTTATGCAGCACCATCCTTTTAAAAGCTCAATCTACCGAAGAGGTATTGAGTAAACATCAATCAGCCATGGGAAGTCCTGAAAAATGGGCAGCAGTTAAAAGTTTGGTGATGAAAAATAAGTTCAGTGTTCAAGGAATGGACATTGAGAGTAAAACCTCTATTTTAATAGGACAGGGTTTTCGCACTGATGTGGAGGTGATGGGAAATAAAATCATTACGGCAATCCAGGGTGAAACAGGTTGGATGATGCGACCTGCTATGATGGGTGGAACTGGGCAGCCCGAAGAAATGCCAACAGATCAAGTAAAAATGGCTGCTTCTCAGAAAAATATAGGTTCAACATTAATTATTGCACAAAAAGAAGGAGCGCAGATTGAATTGGTTAGTAAGGAGAAATTGGATGGGGCGGATGTTTATTTATTAAAAGTGACAAAAGCCAATGGAGATGAATCACAAGTTTACGTATCTGCTGCAACTTACTTTATCGTGAAAGTGACTGGTAAATTAAAAGCCAATGGCCAGGAGATTGATACGGAAGTAAATTATTCAAATTACAAAGCCTTGGATGGTTTGTATTTTCCTTATACGATGGAAACTGCTAGCCCAATGGGAGGTATGATGACCGTGGATACGATTTCGATTGAAATTAATCCGAGCCTTGAGGCTAGCATTTTCGCCAAGCCAACAAAATAAAATTTCATTCAGGTATTAAGAAGGGAGCGATTGAGCTCCCTTTTTAATGACTAAATTTTCGTAATTTTGATGTTCATTAATCCACCTATGAGATACATTTTTATCCTGTTGAGTTTGAGCATCCTATTTTCATGTCAGCCCGATGATAGCTTAGATCCCCAAACCAAAACAGAAATATTGTTAAGTACAACTTGGCAGATTCAAGAGGTTACGGCCAGTGGATATTTAAATGGAACTGTTTACCAGCGTGGGAGAACTGCAGAGGGGTCTCAATATGATATGTCTAAGGTTCGTTTGACATTTTATGCTAATGGAACCTGTCTGGCAATCGATAATACGGGTAATAACACGGCTTCAGGTAAATGGAAGCTGATTAATAACGATACACAATTACAAATCTCCGAGACAAATTATTTCGTTTTGGATGGAGTTGGTGACATTAACAGTCTATTAAAAACTGAGTTTGTTTTTTCAGGTACCCGAACTTACAAATCAACTTATGTGAATGCCTCTGTTAAAATGGTGCCCGTACCTTAGGGCAAAAAGGTATTGATATGATTTCTTGCCATATAGATAGCTTTTTGCACATCAGCTTCTGAACTTTCGAAAGCTTTATCTTCTACTTCAATGACGATAGGTCCACGATATCTCACATCATGCAAGGCGCTGATGAATTTTCCCCATTGAATATCACCTAAGCCTGGCAATTTGGGCGAATGATATTCCAATGGGTTTGCCATGATTCCTACGCGGTCTAGTTTGTTTTGATAAACTTTGACATCCTTTAAATGAATATGGTGCAATTTTTCAGCATAGTGATAGATTGGGTATAAATAATCCATTTGCTGCCAAACCATATGTGAAGGGTCATAATTTAGCCCAAAATTCGTCGAAGGAATAATGCTAAAGAGTTGATCCCAAATCTTGGGCGTAGTTGCTAAGTTTTTGCCTCCCGGCCATTCATCATCCGTGAAAAACATTGGGCAATTTTCAATGCCTATTTTGATGCTTAATGAGTCAGCTAACGCAATAATCTCGGGCCAAACTTCTTTGAATTTAGCTAAGTTATAAGCGACATTTTTGGTGTAATCTCGCCCAATAAATGTATTTACAACAGGGATTTCTAATGCCGCCGCTGCACGAATAATTTTTTTGATATGTTCACGGTAAAACAGCGCCTGCTCCTCATTAGGATCCATTGGATTGGGATAGTAGCCCAAAGCTGAGATCTTTACAGGGTGTTGTTTTAAGAAGGTTTTTAAGTTCAATAAGTCCAAAGAATCTAATTTGTCTACTGCTATATGACTTACCCCTGCATAGCGCCGAGTATCGCTGTTTTGGGAAGGCCAACACATGACTTCCACACATGAGAAGCGTGCACGATGAGCAAAATCCAAGACCTGTTCCAAAGATAAATTGGGCAGAATTGCTGAAGCAAAACCTAATTCTAGCATCTTATTTTTTCTCTAAAAGGTAATACAAGGCAAATGAAAAAGAAGCGATCCATAGACCGACAGCTTCACGCGCTAATTCTTGATTCATTGTTTTCATGGCCAAACCGTCTGTCATAAATCCTTCCCATGCGGTCATTTCAACCCAAAGTTGAATGCCTGCAAATGTACTTAGGACAAATAAAACAAGCGTTAATTCTTTATTGACCATTCCTCTAAATGCCTGGAATGAAACATACGTGGCAACTCCATAAATTGGAACCCATAAAATGGGATCCGGATCATTGAGCTGCCAATAGGTAAATAAAAGGAAGATTAAGGAAAAGAGGATTCCCAAAAATGAGATGGCTTTTTTCGTTTTCATAGTACTTAGTTACATAGGTTTGTTACAGCCTCTTTGGCTCCAGGATATTTTAATTTTTGGGCTTGCTGCAAGGCATAACAAGCTTTCTCTTTTTCGTTTACCTTATAATAACTCAATCCCATCGCATAAAACCCTTTTCCAAAAGTGGGATCAATTTGAACACTTGCTCCAAAATCTTGATTCGCCAATGCGTATTTTTCTTGTTGGAAGTAGATATTCCCCCGATTGTATAATGCATTAATTTCCTTGGCATTTTTCGAAATACTTTGGGTGAAGTCGACCAATGCCTCATTTGATTTACCTAATGCCGCTTGTACAATTCCTCGTTGCAAATAGGCTGCACTTGAATCAGGTTGAAGTTTAACTGCCGCTTCTGTGGGCGCTAAGGCCGCTTGCCAGTTTCCTTGTTCCATTTCCAAGGCTCCTAGATTTAATTGCGCCGTATAAAGCGATGGCTTAAGTTCGATTGCTTTTTGGTAATTTGTTCGAGCATCGTCCCAACTTTTCTCTTGAAATGCGATAACCCCTTGAAGGTTATAGGCTTCAGCTAATCCTGGATTCTTTTCTAATGCTTTTTTGATTGCCTCTTTGGCAGAAATGCTTTCTCCTTTTTGGAGCCTATTTTTGGCTTCTTGAAGCCAAGTTTCAGCATCTGAAGAGCAGGCGAGGACGAGTAAGGAAAAGCAGACAAGGGTAAGGATTCGCATAATTTTAATTTGAAATTAAAGTTAAGGTGTATTCGGAAATTATTGGCATATATTTTGAAAAAAGCGCAGATTTTGCCATATTTGCATCGGCAAATTACCAGCTCCCGCTGAATCCTCCAGGTCGTGAAAGAAGCAAAGGTAGGTTGGTTGTAGCGGTGAATTTGCCATTTTTTTTGCCTTTTATAAACCTCCCCATATGAAATTTTTTATCGACACGGCGAATTTAGCCCACATCAAAGAAGCTCAAGATTTAGGTGTTTTAGACGGTGTAACAACAAACCCATCCTTAATGGCCAAAGAAGGCATTAGCGGAAAAGATAATGTATTACGTCATTACAAGGCTATTTGCGACTTAGTTGATGGAGATGTTTCTGCGGAGGTGATTGCAACCGATTATGAAGGCATGATTCGCGAAGGGGAGGAGTTAGCTGAATTAGATGAGAAGATTGTTGTGAAGATTCCGATGATTAAGGATGGTATCAAAGCCTTGAAATATTTTTCAAATCGGGGAATTAAGACCAACTGTACCTTGGTTTTCTCAGCTGGGCAAGCCTTATTAGCTGCCAAGGCGGGTGCTACGTATGTGTCTCCCTTCATTGGTCGATTAGATGATATCTCATTTGATGGCATGGATTTGATTGATCAAATCCGTGTAATTTATGATAATTACGAGTTTGATACACAAATTTTAGCTGCTTCAGTTCGTCACCCTATTCACATCATCAAGTGTGCTGAAATTGGTGCTGATGTTATGACAGGTCCATTGTCAGCAATGTTAGCCTTATTAAAACACCCATTAACGGATAGTGGTTTAGCCACTTTCTTAGCAGATCACGCCAAGTCTAACCAATAATTTGATTTCTATGTCTGTATTGACTTTTGAAAATGTTCATATCTCTCAAGAAGGTGTTCCTACGTTGACAGATATATCGTTAACAGTTGACGCAGGTGAATTTTATTATTTGATTGGTAAATCAGGTTCTGGTAAGAGTACCTTTTTTAAAGCTATCTTTGGTGAATTAGCCATTGATGCTGGCTCAGCACACGTTGCTGGCTATGATTTGGTTACGATTAAAAATCAAGATATTCCCTATCTACGTCGCAAATTAGGATTTGTTTTTCAAGATTTTCAATTGCTGACTGATCGTAATGTGGAGGCTAATTTGGCTTTTGTCCTAGAAGCTACAGGGCACAAAAATCAGGTTGAGATAAAATCGCGGATAGAATCTGTATTGAATCAAGTAGGGATGTCAAATGCCATTCACAAACGCGTTCATAAATTGTCTGGTGGGGAACAACAACGCATAGCTATTGCGCGTGCTTTATTGAATAACCCTGTTTTAATCCTTGCTGATGAGCCTACCGGTCATTTAGATCCTGAGGTTTCCTTGGAAATCATGGAATTATTTAAACAATTGACCTTACAGGGTACAGCCATCATCATGGCAAGCCACGATTACCATACAATTGGACGTGTTCCAGGAAAAATCTTGAAATGCGAAGGTGGGCAAATCATACCTGTAAGCTCGCTCTAATTATCTATTTTCCTACTAAATAGGCTACTGGAATTATGCATTCTTCTAGCGAAATGCCACCGTGTTGAAAGGTATTGCGGTAGTGGTTGACATATTGATTATAATTGTTTGGATAGGCAAACATGTAATCCTCTTTCGCAAATACGTACGAGGTGGAGACATTGGGTTTTGGTAAAAATAATTGTTCAGGTTTACGGCAAACCAACATTTTACTAGAGGCATCCCAGTTTAAATTTTTCCCTTGTTTATAGCGTAAATTCGTGTTTGTATTGCGATCTCCGATAATTTTAATTGGGTTTTGTACGCGAATCATGCCATGATCTGTGGTAATGATCACCCGCCCTTTTTTCTCAGCAATGCGCTTCAAGAAATCGAATAGAGGGGAATGCTGGAACCAACTCGCCGTTAGGCTACGATATGCGGATTCATCGGGTGCTAATTCCTTAATCATGGCCATGTCGGTCCGTGCATGGGATAGCATATCTACGAAATTATACACAATAACATTTAATTGATTGGTTAATAATTTGTTGAAATTATCGACCAATTGCTTCCCTTGATATTGGTGAACAATTTTATGATAGGATGCCTTTGCATCGATTCGTAGGCGTTTTAATTGTTCATTTAAATAGAATTCCTCATATTGATTATAGCCCTCTTCATCTTCTGAATCTCCTAAATCAAATACCCATTTATCCGGATAATTTTTTTGTATTTCCATTGGCATCATGCCTGCAAATATGGAGTTTCGCGCATAAGCCGTTGTGGTAGGTAAAATGGAATAATAGGTTTTTTCATCTTCTACCTGAAAGTAATCTTGGATGAATAATTCCAAGGTTTTCCATTGGTCATAACGTAGATTATCTACCAGAATAAAGAATAATGGGGATTTGTCCTGGATGCGCGGGAAAACATGTTTACGCATCATTAAATGACTCAGAATAGGCGTATCGCTATTCGGTTTCTGTAACCAGGATTCATACGAATTCTCAATGAATTTGCTAAAATGAACATTGGCTTCTGATTTTTGATTAATTAGAACTTCTGACATCGATTTATTCTCTGTCTGGTCAATTTCGAGCTCCCAATAGGTTAATTTTTTATAGATTTCAGCCCATTCTTCCGCATTTAAATCATCTTGATATCGCATCGAAAGTTCCCGAAATTCTTGTTGGTAACTGAGATTTGTTTTCTCCTCTTCCAAGCGTTTTTTGTCAAATATACGCTTGACGGACAGTAGTAATTGGTTGGGATTCAGAGGTTTAATAAGATAGTCGGCAATTTTAGATCCGATAGCATCTTCCATTAATTCTTCCTCTTCGGATTTGGTTATCATGATGACAGGAAGATTGGGGCGGATTTGTTTAATGGCAATTAACACTTCCAAGCCTGTCATTCCTGGCATGTTTTCATCCAAAAATAAGACGTCAAACTTTTGTTTATTCACGAGGTCCAAAGCATCCGCCCCAGAGTTCACAGCTGTTACCTGATAGCCTTTGTTTTCTAGGAATAATATGTAGGGAGTTAATAAATCAATTTCGTCGTCTGCCCAAAGAATGGAATAATTCATGTTGTTAGTTTTATCACCTAAACGTATCAATAGGATTTTATTGCCTTTAAATCCTTAAAAATTGTTAATGCCAAAATGCTTTATAGCAGGTTAAATTTAACTAAATTTGTGCAGGCTATCATTGCATGTATGTCAAATAATTCTCCGATTTTTTTCTCTCAAATTGCGCACGAAAATCTTGTTGCACTTGTTCAGCAAGGTAAAATGCCAGAACCCTATTTACGGGTAGGCATGCGCGGAGGTACTTGTGGAGGAACCTATGTTTTAGGTTTTGATCAAAAAACGGAGTTTGATGAGGAATACATAATACAAGATATTCCGGTTGTTATTGATAAAAGGCAATTATTATTTGTCTTAGGTACTGAAATTAGCTTCGAGCCAAGTGCCAATGGATTCTATTTACACAAACCTAATCCCGCTTTATGAAATTCGCTGCGATAGATATCGGTTCCAATGCTGCACGTTTACAAATTTCCAGTGTCCTGGAAAATGACGGGATGATGAGTTATAAGCGGGTTGAATATGTGCGTTTTGCTCTGCGTTTAGGACATGATGTTTTTAGTCATGGCTCAATTTCTCCCGAATCTGAAGTTCGGGTGTTTAAATTATTACATGCGTATAAATTATTGATGGATTTGCACGAAGTGCAAGATTATGCCATTTGCGCAACTTCTGCGATGCGGGAAGCTTCGAATTCTGCTGAGCTCGTGACGCGGATACACAAAATTTTAGATATGAAAATTCAAATCATTGATGGTGCTCGAGAAGCCGAATTAATCAATGATGTAGTGGTAAAATCCTTGAACCCAAAAAAGAATTATTTGCATATCGATGTAGGTGGCGGTTCAACCGAATTAAATTTTTATCGAAATCAAGAAAAATTTGCTTCTAAATCCTTCAAGATTGGTTCTGTTCGATTGTTAGAAGGAAAAGAAAAAGAGGGTGATTGGGACAAAATGAAGAAATGGATCTCGCTTCAAATGGAATCACTTAGAGGTCCTGTTTATGCTGTTGGAACGGGAGGGAACATCAGTAAGTTATATAATTTATCCACCCAGGTGAGCGAAGATAAGACGATGGGAATTCAAGAGTTACAGCGAATTGCCGACTATATTAGTTCCTATTCCTATGAAGAGCGCGTGAATAAATTGCGCTTAAACACTGACCGTGCGGATGTCATCGTTCCAGCGGCTTCCATATATTTGACTGCTATGGGTTTAGCTGGATGTCAAACAATCTTTGTTCCCGATTTGGGCTTGAAAGATGGTATTATTCAAATGTTGCACGAAAGGATGCAACAACGTAAAAGATCAATTAGCTAAGCGGTATAATACCCCCATCGAAAGTATTTGAGAGAACTGCCAATTGGGGTCTTGATCATAATCTTTGAATAGTACAGCTTGTAAGTTCGTGCTGACGTATTTGTTAACTTTCATCGTAAAATTCGCATCCAATCGATGTACGATTCCATTCGAATAACCCATTCGAAAATAATCAACCAATGCTGAATAACGCGCTTTCATGTTGATGTTTTGAAAGACATCTTTCTCGATGTTCATCAAGTATTGAAAAACGAATTGATTACGAATATTATCACCGGGTTTTTCTAAACCGAACAATCCTGCATTGGAAATACGTTCATCAAAAACAAAGGTTTGCCGTAAACTGCCTACACCTATTCGTGTGTAAAATGACTTGTCTGGGTGGAATTCAAAACCCATCGAAGAAGTCAGATAGGCTGGTGCGAAGATATTGGACACCAATGAATCAACCGGCACACCCAATGAATTCTTTTTGCCATATTCAAAACCTTGAAAAAACTGCGAGGAAAAGTTAGTTGATCCATAAAAATCCCATTTAGGACTAATACGATAACCTGCTTTAAACTCATAGAAAATGCGGTCTACATTTTTTCGAAGGCTTTGTGTTCTGTTTTGGAGAAAACCCACTTGTAGGTTTAAATCACTATTCAAGCGCCAATTATTGTTGATCACTTTAGCTGAATGATTTAAAAACCAACCTATCGCAAATGTATTTGTACCCCCACCTTTCCAGTTGTCAGAAAAACTCGATTGGTTGATATTAATGCCCGTGTTAAAATCCTTTTTCCATTTGCTCGCCAAGCTGTCAGCTACTACTTCCGCTTTCAGCGCATGTAGACTCGTACAAACTAGTGCCAAAAAAAGAAATCTTTGCATCATAAACACAAATGTACAAAAAGGTTTGTCCTAATTAATCTGTCTTGTCGGCTTTTGCATACCAAATTTTCACTGTTGAATCAAAGTTTTCTCCCGGAGATAAGATGCGTAAGCCGTCACCTGTATTGAATGCGTCTGTATTCGCAGACATCGGTTCAATCGCTACGCAGTTTCCATTTTCTGGGGCAAAAACAACTAAAAAGGGAAAGTCGATACTAGATTGTTCGATATACAACGATTCACTTTTCGACTTATTATAAAAATGAGTGATATGTTTTTCTATGGATTTTAAGCGAAAAACATTGTCTAATATTTCTTCGCCTAGATTCACGCCCGTACTTGCATCGTAGTTTTCCTCACGCAAAGGAATCATTTGGCTATCAGAATGAAATTTACTGACAGAATCAAAACGAATGCTCCAGTCAGCAAGATTCCCTTCGGTTAAATTGAAATAGGGATGCCAACCGCAAGCAAAGGGCATGTTGCCTTCTCCTGTATTTTTTGCGGTCATGCGCAATTGGAATATATTCTCTTCTGTGAATGAATATGTTAATTGCATCTCAAAAGGAAAGGGATAGGCTTTTTCTTCGGCAGTATATCGATAGCTTAAAGTAGCTTTGGAATTTTCTTGGCTTATTTCAAAAGGTTTGCGCGCCAAAAGTCCATGAATCGCATTGCCTAAATTAGGCTCATTGATGGGTAATTGATAATTTCTCCCTTCAAAGGAATAATTCCCATTTCGAACGCGATTTACCCAAGGGCTCAGTAAAGCACTGGGGTGATAAGGATTTTCATTGTTGGCAAATTTATCCGCAAAAGGTATATCGATGACGTTGCCATCCCAATTTAAATGTGTCAACATACCGCCATATGCAGGTATGATTTCAAAAAAAGCGGATTGATCAGGACTTTGAATGCGTACTATTTCCATATTGTTTTTTCTTCAATGCCCATACCATAAAGGGCAAAATCATATTTGACTGGATCTTGCGGATCTAAAGCTCGCAAGGTATCTGTTAATTCCAATGCTTTTTTCCAGTTTGTTGGCCCTGGTTCTATCAATTGCAAGCTTTCCGCCGTTCGTAAGGCGTGCACATCCAGTGGGCACACTAATTGGTTTGGCTGAATTTTATTCCAAATGCCAAAATCAACACCCGCATCGTCTTTTCTGACCATCCAACGTAAAAACATGTTGATGCGTTTGCATGCTGAATTTTTGGCCGGGGATGCGATATGCTTTTGCGTTCGACCAGGTGCGAATTCATCATCGAAAAAACGTTCATAGAAGCGATTAATCGCTTGTTCAACGCTTGTTTCATCCGATTGATTAAGTCCTGCAAATGCATCCTCTAAGCTATTATGCGCCTGGTAATGCCTTTTGAAAAAGGAGATAAAATATAAGGCGTCGGTAGCATTGAAGGTTCGATGCTTGAATTTTTCAAAGCGTTTAAGGTCGCTTTCTTGATGATGCAAAATGAATTCATGGGGTACCCCATCCATGAAATCAATTAATTCATGCGCTTTGGAGATGATCGTTTTTCGTTGGCCCCAAGCCAGCATCGACACCCAAAATCCCATGATTTCGATGTCTTGTTTCTTGGTGAATAAATGTGGGATTTGAATAGGATCATGCTCAATGAACCGCACATGATTGAAAAATCGGAATTTTTCGTCCAGTAGTTTAATCACATGCGCTTCCATCGCTTATTTTCGATTGCCAAAGAATGCTAAAACGCGCGAAGGTAGCGATAATACCCAAACGGCTACTGTTACGACCAAGGAGAAGGCGGCAATAAACGGATAAGAAAGGATGAATAATACCTCAAATGCAACTGTTCCTGCTGTGATGGGTCTCTTACGTTTGGCCATTTTATTGAACTAAATAGCTAATTTCTGCACGAATACGTTTATCCACCGCATTTAATCTTTCAAATGCTTTAGGGGATAATTTGATGATTAATTTACTGTCAGTATTCGGTAAACGTCCAATTACTTTTACCCAAATACTTTGTCCATTGGCCAAGTTTTTAACTAATACCAACGTTCCAATTGGGGCAGATTTATGCAAGGCTAAATATTTGCCTGAGTTGTCTGGTACGTCGATTAATTCAGCCATACCTGTTTCAATCGTTTTACGCATGCCATTGGTATCTGTTTGTTCGGCAGCTACGGTTGGAGTTTTTGCTTCAACGTTTCCTTTGGCAGGTAGTAAAGCTGATTTGTCGATGGGTGTTGTAGTAGCTGGAGCGGCTACGATGAGTCGTTGGCCTTCCTTCAATACATCACTCGTTAAATTATTCCACTTACGAATTTCAGCCATAGTGACCTTATAAAGATTGGCTACAGTCAAAAGGCTTTGTTTCGCCGTTACGATATGAATACCATTATTTTTAGTGGGCTCGACGGGAGTTGTAGGCTTTTCAACAGGTTTAGCCACATTGCCCAAGGTGTTCGTACTCTCGTCCAAATAGTGTAATGGGATGAATACCAATTCCCCCGAATTAACCGGTATTTCGATTTCCGGGTTTACCTGTTTGAACTCGGTTAATGATAAGTTGAAGCGCTTCAATACGCTAAAAAGACTTTGTTTAGCCCCAATCTTATACACTAAATAAGTTTTATTGTTTTCCTTTTTGAGTCCCAAGGAATCAAGGCTATTGCTCATGCCATTGAATGCGCCTAATAGCATGAAAAACAGGATCGTATAACGTATTTTATAAATCTGCATAGATGAAAAGTTCACGTTTATCTTTGATGAAAAATAGCGTATTTTGGACGCATTGGAAGGTATGATAGCCCATTAACTCACCTTCGGCTAGGGTCTCTAAAAACAGCGTATTGAATTCAAAATCACAAATTCTTAGCTGGTTTTTCCAAGCGTTCTCGTAAATATAATAAGAAAATATCAGCTTATTGGAGCCTTCCCAATAATCCATTCCTTTTCCGATTTTTTCCTGGAATTTTTGTTCGAAAAGCTTTTCGAATGCCTTAAATTCATCCTGACTTTCCTCGAAATGCAAAGGTGATTCAGGCTTTTTGATTTCAGCTACGCGTTTTGAGATTTCTTTGGTGAATTTTCCTGTTTCGAGATCTACATACCCTTTTGAGGTGTTTAGGTAGGTATTTTCTAGGCCGACCCATTGGCTCAACTGGATGGCATATCGTCTTTCACCACTCGGGAAATCGTAAACCTCCAAACCTTCTATTCCAGGATTGATGCCTTTGCGAAGTCTAAGGAATACACCACCTTCGGGTAGGCCGGTTAACCATTGTAATCCGTTCGGTATAGAAGGTATTTCTTGTAGTTCTTGCGTATGTAAATTCAAGCAAAAATTTGCCGATAAATCCGAGCCTCGTGTCTCAATCCACAACTGGGGGGTGATGCTCGTTCCCCAATAGCCTAGGCTCCACAGGGTGTCCGGAAATCGGTGATTGAATATTTTTCGCATCATTCAGAAAGCATCTTCGTCAATTATGTGCAAATTTGGGAAAATTTCGTCACTTATATCATAACAATGATGCACGATAAGAAAGTAATTGCCATTATTCCCGCTCGTTTCGCCTCCACTCGTTTTCCAGGTAAGCCTTTGGTAGATTTAGGTGGAAAGCCCATGATTCAGCGCACTTATGAGCGTGTTATGGCAGTTGAGGGTTGGCATCGCATAGTGATTGCTACAGACGATTTACAAATTAAACAAACGGCAGAAGCATTTGGCGCCGAGGTAATTATGACGCGTACTGATCATGTGTCAGGTACGGATCGTTGTGCTGAAGTTCTCAGCAAACTCAGCGATACCTTTGATTATGTGGTAAATATTCAGGGGGATGAACCTTTTATTGAACCAGCTCAGTTAATGGAATTAGCTGAGGGATTTAAAACGAATGCGCCTATTTTGACGCTCATTAAAAAAATTGTGGATGCTGATACGCTTTTTTCCATGAATACGCCCAAGGTTGTCGTAAATCAACGCGGTGAGGCTTTGTATTTTTCCCGACAAACCATTCCGCATCTCCGTGGAATTCCTGAAGAAGATTGGCTTTCGAATCACCGATTCTTTAAGCATATCGGTTTATATGCTTATCGTGCGGATATCTTGCAGGAAATCAGTCGCTTACAGCCTGGTGTTCTCGAGTTAGCAGAATCCTTGGAACAATTGCGTTGGTTAGAAAATGGTTACACCATTCAAACGTTGGAAACGGAATATGAAACGGTGGGAATTGATACACCGGAGGATTTGGTAAAAATCAAAAAAATGGGATTAGTTTAAGCCTTTTTGAGTCCATCATATGAGGCTTTTGTGGTATATTTGCAGGATTATGCAGAAGCCATCTATATACGAACAATTACGCCAACGGATTTTAGTCCTAGATGGCGCAATGGGTTCATTGATTCAAGAATATAAGTTATCAGATGCCGATTACCGTGGCGAACGTTTCAAGGATTTTCCTCATGAAGTCAAGGGGAACAATGACTTGTTGTCGATAACGCGACCGGATGTCATCAAAGAAATTCATGCCAAATATTTTGAAGCGGGTGCTGATATCGCAGAAACGAATACCTTTTCGGGGACTTCCATCGCAATGGCCGATTACCACATGGAGGATTTGGTGTATGAATTAAATTACGAATCTGCGAAAATTGCGCGTGAGGTTGCCGATGAATTTACAGCGAAAACTCCACATAAGCCGCGTTACGTGGCGGGATCTATTGGTCCCACGAACCGTACACTTTCTTTATCTCCAGACGTGAATGATCCGGGATATCGTGCGGTTACCTTTGATGAATTGGTAGAAGCTTATACAGAGCAAGTGCGCGGATTAGTGGATGGAGGAGCGGATGTATTGTTGGTCGAAACCGTGTTTGATACGCTTAACGCCAAAGCCGCGTTGTTTGCCATCGACGAGTTTTTCAAAACAAATCCGAGCAAACCTTATTTGCCTGTCATGGTTTCAGGAACCATCACGGATGCATCTGGTCGGACTTTATCCGGACAAACGACAGAAGCATTTTTAACTTCCATCTCGCACATGCCGCTCATGTCAGTGGGCTTAAACTGTGCACTTGGAGCCGATTTGATGCGTCCTTATGTTAAGACCTTAAACGATAAATCACCATTTTACGTTTCTGCTCACCCGAATGCGGGTTTGCCGAATGAAATGGGTGAATACGATCAGAGCCCAGAACAAATGGCTGTGGTTATTGAGGACTTTTTGCAAAATGGGTTTGTCAATATTATTGGAGGATGTTGCGGAACGACGCCTGCACACATTCGGGCAATCGCCGAAGTCGCTGCGAAATATGCACCCCATCAATTACCCGTTTCAGGTCATAATCAAAAGCTTTCAGGTTTAGAGCCTTTAGAAATTACGGAGCTGACCAATTTTGTCAATGTAGGTGAGCGTTGTAATGTAACCGGCTCTAAGAAATTTGCCCGTTTGATACGTGAGGAGAATTTCGAGGAAGCCATTGCTGTTGCTCGGGAGCAAGTTGATGGGGGAGCCCAGATTTTGGACATCAACATGGATGAAGGGATGATTGATGGCGTGAAAATGATGCCACAATTCTTGAATTTATTGATGGCAGAGCCTGATATCGCACGTTTACCGATCATGATTGACTCCTCTAAATGGGAGGTGATTGAAGCGGGATTGAAATGTGTGCAAGGTAAATCCGTTGTAAATTCCATTTCCTTGAAGGAGGGAGAGGCTCGTTTCATCGAACTCGCGCACAAAGTCAAGCAATACGGTGCCTCTGTTGTTGTTATGGCCTTTGACGAGGCTGGACAAGCCGACTCGTATGAGCGCCGCATCGAAATTTGTGAAAGAGCTTATCGGATTTTAGTGGACGAAGTAGGTTTTCCTGCCGAAGATATCATTTTTGACCCCAATATTTTAACGGTTGCCACGGGAATCGAGGAGCATAATAATTATGCCATTGATTTCATTAATGCAACGAAATGGATTAAGGAAAATCTGCCGCTTGCCAAAGTATCGGGTGGCGTTTCGAATATTTCTTTCTCTTTCCGTGGAAACGAACCCGTTCGGGAAGCGATGCATACCGTCTTTTTATACCACGCTATCAAAGCGGGTATGGATATGGGTATCGTGAATGCTAGCCAATTAGGTGTGTATGATCAAATTGAACAACCACTTCGTGATTTGTGTGAAGATGTCTTGTTGAATCGCAATGCAGAAGCGACAGAGAAATTGGTGAATTTCGCCGAAACTGTAAAATCGGTAGGTAAAGAAGCCGTTGTTGATGATGCTTGGCGTTCATTGCCTGTAAACAAACGTTTGGAACACGCGCTAATCAAAGGCTTAACCGAATTTATTGATGAAGATGTAGAAGAAGCACGCACACAAGTTGAACGTCCGATTCAGGTAATTGAAGGACCTTTAATGGACGGTATGAACGTTGTGGGCGACTTGTTTGGCGAAGGAAAAATGTTCTTGCCCCAAGTGGTGAAATCGGCACGTGTCATGAAAAAGGCTGTTGCTTATTTATTGCCTTTTATTGAAGCGGAAAAGCAAGGGGGCGAGAGTTCTTCTGCAGGTAAAATACTTTTAGCGACGGTTAAGGGAGATGTGCATGATATTGGTAAAAACATTGTAGGTGTTGTTTTGGCTTGTAATAATTATGAGGTTATCGACATCGGTGTGATGGTTTCCTGTGAGAAAATTTTGGCCGCAGCGAAAGAACACAATGTAGATATCATCGGTTTATCGGGCTTGATTACGCCATCTCTAGATGAGATGGTTTATGTTGCCAAAGAAATGGAACGCCAAGGGTTCAAAGTGCCTTTGTTGATCGGTGGTGCAACGACCTCTCGTATCCATACGGCTGTGAAAATTGATCCACATTATAGTGGACCTGTAATACATGTGTTGGATGCATCTCGTTCGGTTCCTGTAGCTGGACGATTATTACAAAGTGATTTGACTTCGCAAGAAATCTTCAATGAGATTAAGCAGGAATATGCTGAATTGCGAGTTTCGCATGCTGCACGCCAACAAGAGAAAAACTATTTGTCGATCGAACAAGCGCGTCAAAAGCCATCTGGTATTGATTGGACAGGGTTTAAAGCCTCTAAGCCAAGCTTCCTAGGGGTTAAATACTTCCAAGATTATGATTTAGCAGAAATCGCGAAGTACATCGATTGGACTCCTTTCTTCTCCACTTGGCAATTGTCGGGCAAATACCCGCGTATATTCGAAAATGAGACCATTGGTCAAGAAGCAAGAAAATTATTCAATGATGCGCAAGCCTTGTTGAAGGAAATTGTTGATAATAAACTATTGACAGCCAAAGCTGCCTTGGGCTTCTTTCCAGCAAACAGTTTTGGGGATGATATCGTTTTGCATGATATCGTTGAAAAAGTCAAAGAAGTCCCTTGTGATAAACATGGTGTTCATACCCATATGGAATATGATGTCATTCGCAAGGATGAAACATCGGATTCAAGTGCTTGGTTGCATCATTTACGCCAACAAGGACAGAAGTCGGCAAGCTTGCCAAACCGTTGTTTGAGTGATTTTGTTGCTCCATTACAAAGTGGAGAGACGGATTATGTAGGAGCTTTTGCTGTGACTACGGGTATTGGAATCGAGGTATTATTGGAGCGGTTTGAAAAGCAGCATGATGATTATAATTCGATCATGGTGAAGGCCTTGGCGGATCGTTTAGCGGAAGCTTTTGCTGAATTAATGCATGAGCGTGTGCGCAAGGAATTTTGGGCTTATGCAGCTGATGAAACGTTTAGTAATGAAGAGTTAATTTCGGAGAAATACCAAGGGATTCGTCCGGCACCCGGTTATCCGGCATGTCCAGATCATACGGAAAAGAAACGCTTATTTGAATTGTTGGACGCTGAGAAACAGTTGGGTATTGAGCTGACTGAGAGCTATGCGATGCATCCTGCTTCATCAGTTTCCGGTTTCTATTTCTCACATCCAGAAAGTACGTATTTTGGTTTAGGTAAAATCGCCAAAGATCAAGTTGTAGATTATGCTACTCGTAAAGGAATGTCTGTAGAAGAGATTGAGCGCTGGTTAAGTCCCGTTTTAACCTATGATGTTTAGATTTATATGACAAAAATTACGGAATATTTAGCTGAGGCAAAGGGTAAAACCCTCTTTTCGATCGAGATAATTCCCCCGATGAAAGGCCAACATTTGGGTGAATTGGTTTCGCACATTGAGCCTTTGATGGAGTTTAATCCGCCTTTTATTGAGGTGACTTATCACCGGGAAGAATACATCGAGAAATCCGTAGACGGTATTCTCAAGCGTATTCCGATTCGTAAACGCCCGGGGACCTTGGGAATTTGTGCTGCTATTATGCAGAAATTTAAGGTTGAGGCGGTTCCACACGTGATTTGCGGTGGATTTACCAAAGAAGAAACGGAAGACTTTCTAATCGACTTACATTATTTAGGCATCGAAAATGCTTTAGTATTACGTGGTGACCAGGAAAAAGGGGAGGAGCGTTTTATTCCCAAGCCGGGTGGGCACGCATATGCGAATGAATTGGTGGCGCAGGTTCATGCCATGAATCAAGGGATTTTATTGCATGAGGAGACTGAGTCTTTGCCAACTAATTTCTGTATCGGAGTTGCGGCCTATCCTGAAAAGCATTTCGAGGCTGTTTCTTTGGAGGCGGATATGTGCTATTTAAAACAAAAAGTAGATGCTGGAGCAGATTATATTGTGACACAAATGTTCTTCAATAATCAGCATTACTTTGATTTTGTAGAGAAATGTCGGGCCATGAATATTCATGTACCTATCATTCCAGGTTTAAAGCCTTTAGCAACAGCACGACAATTGGAAATTTTGCCTGAAATATTCCACTTAGAGATGCCCGAAGCATTAACTTCTGAAGCAAAAAAATGTGCGAATAATGCGGCAATTAAGCAATTAGGAATTGAATGGGCAGTCCAACAAGGCAAAGAATTGATTCAAGCAGGGGTTCCTGCTTTGCATTTCTACACCATGAGTAAGTCGGACAGTGTGCATGCCATTGCCTCGCAATTGTTCTAGCTCACATGCTTCCAGTTTTCACCTTTTTTAATGCGCGTTACCTGCGTTGAGGTGATACCAAATTGCTTGGCAATCATTTTAGGTCTGCTTTTTCCTGAGCGTAAAAGTTGTTTGATGATTTTGACCTTGCCCGGATTCAGTTTATAATGGCTTCCTGTTTCCGGTTTACGTTTGTTTAAAATTCCCGGATTTTGCTTATTATGCTTAGTTAGTTCTGCTCGAGTCACCCATTGAAGATTCTCTGCATTATTATTCATTTTATCAAAGTCTCTGTGTATAACAAATTGTTCCGCTGTAGATTTTTGCTGAACGAAATGCAATGCCACTAATTTATGCAGGTAATAATTGAAATGTTCGGTACCAATGCGGATATTCAGCGTTCGATACCCTTGAATACTCGACCCTTGTAGGATTTTTTGATGCCGATTTCGGATTCGTCCAAAATTTGAGACTTCATAAATTTGATCAGTTGGTATAGGCAAATCGATAAATGCCCATTTTTCCGCCCAGATTGTGCGTGTTAGCATATTGATATAGATTAGTGGTTGTCATTGTGGGTGAAACTACATTAAATACGTGAGATATTTCACTAATATTGTACCAATAAACTGATAATATGCGCGTCTTAGTCTACGGTGCTTCCATAAATCCAGCTCGATATGCCTATATCGCAACAAATTTATTGTTGGAGAAAGGGCATGAAGTGTTTTTGGTTGGGATAAAAAAAGGGGAGGTTGCTGGAATTAGCATTCAACAAAATCAACCAATCATTCCTGAAATCGATACAGTGACGTTGTACGTGGGGCCAGCGCACCAACAAGATTTGTTGGCCTATTTCAAACAATTAAGTCCCAAGCGCGTAATCTTTAATCCGGGTACCGAAAACCCGACTTTGATGGAAGAACTAAGCAAATGGGGGATTGAAGTAGAAGAGGCCTGCACGCTTGTGATGCTGCATACAGGCCAATTCTGAATTAGATCGCTGTTAGCGTAAATTCGAATTCTTCCATAATGAGGTTCGCTAATAATTTCTTGCAAGCCTCCGTTACTATTTCATTTGCCGCCGCTTCAGTAGCTGCCTCTAATTGCAAAGTAATATGCTTTCCAATACGAACATCTGCTACTTGTGTGATGTTTAGGTTTTGTAAGCCAATGCGAACTGCTTTTCCTTGAGGGTCAAGAATTTCTTTTTGTGGCATTACATTGATTTCGGCGATGAATTTCATTTTTGAAAGGATTTATTTAACGAAAGAATACCTGATAAAGCAATATAGGATATCACCAAAACAGGGAAAGCTGCAAATTTAAGCATTACTAGCATAGCAACGCAATAAATTAAAAATAAGTATCGACTTTGATTGTCGGCCCAAGTCCAAGTCTTAAATTTGAAAGCCATGAGTGGTAATTCAGATACCAACAAATAACTCATCAAAATGCTATAAATCAAAAGGCCTTTGTATTGTAATATGTAGGCCGTGTATTCGGGTTGGAAATGCAAAATGAGTGGTAATGACGCAACAAGCAATCCATTTGCTGGTGTGGGCACACCAATAAACGAGTCGGTTTGTCTGGTGTCAATGTTGAATTTGGCTAATCGATATGCCGACATTAATGCTAAAGAAAACACCAGAAACGGCTTGTAGAATCCAAAAGGTCCAACAGTACATTGCGCGCCACAACTTTGTTCCACTAAATTTAATAACATAAAGCTGGGAAGGATACCAAAAGAAACGACATCAGCTAGGGAATCTAACTCTTTTCCTAATTCGGAATAGGCGTGTAATAATCGAGCAAGAAAACCGTCTAGAAAATCACAGACCAACGAAATGAAAATGCAATACGATGCAAATAACACATTGCCTTGCATAACAAAATACAAACCCATGCAACCTGCTAAGAGATTTCCTAAGGTCAATAAATTAGGGATTTCTTTTTTCATGCTTTGACAAATGGATTAGCTATTTTTTCTTCCTCGATACGCGTAGAAGGACCATGCCCCGGAAATACAATCGTTTCTCCTGGCAAGGTGTATAGTTGTGTTTTGATGCTATTTATGAGGTCTGCGTGATTGCACAAAGGGAAATCCGTCCGACCAATACTTCGTTTAAATAATACGTCTCCTCCAAATACCCAGCCCTTAGATGCTTCGTAAAAAGCAACATGCCCAGGTGCATGCCCTGGGACAAATAGAACCTTGAAGTTCATTTCGCCAATTTGGATTTGTTCATCGTTTACTAGCCAACGGTCTACTTCGGCCTTTTGAAAATGTGGAAATCCATACACTTGTGCACGATTCGATGCATCGTCCAACAGGGGTTTATCGAAAGGATGTAGGCAAAATGGAATTTGGTAGGTTTGTTGGAAATAAGCAACACCCAGCACATGGTCAATGTGCGCATGGGTATTCAAGATATATTGAAGCTTAATTCCTTTTGATTCGATGAAATCATGCAATTCTTTTCGTTCATCATATGTATAGCAACCTGGGTCAATGATAACACCCATTCCGGCATCATCCCACACCAAATAGGAGTTCTCTTGGAAAGGATTGCAGGTAAAGGATTTTTGATGAATCACGAAAAAATATTTTGGTGCAAATTACGAATTTTATGAGCGTCCCAATAGAAAGATGCAGGGTTTTTTGTGTAGATCTGGCTTTTCTTCCGACCACTGTTTCAGGGTTTTCGTTTGCGTAAATCCTGTAGGATCTTGAATAGTACAACCAATGGACAGCAATTGATTTCCGGGTAATTGTTGAATTAAATCCTCTAGCATCGCATTGTTTCGGTAGGGTGTTTCGATGAAGAGTTGGGTTTCTCCCGATTTCTCCACGTCCTTTTGAAGCAATTCGATTCTTCGTATTCTAGCTGCGCGATCGATGGGTAAATAGCCATGAAAGCGAAACATTTGGCCCGAAAAGCCGGATGCCATTAATGCAAGTAGGATAGAGGAAGGGCCAACCAAAGGTAGAACTTCGATGCCTTTTTCTTGTGCAATGGCTACGGCTAATGCACCGGGATCTGCTACACCTGGGCAACCTGCTTCCGAAATGACACCGATGGTTTCAACGGAATTATATTTGTTGAAAAAGTCAGATACCGTTTTTCGGTCGGTATCCTTATTTAAAATTTCAAAGGTTAGCTCATCAATTTGAATGCCTAGTTTCAATTCGCTGATAAATCTGCGGGCAGTGCGAATATTTTCCACGAAAAAGTGTTTGCATTGTAAAACGGCTTGGCGGACTTCCTCTGGGAGTACTTGCGTTGCAGTTTGTTCTGCAATGGGGCAAGGGATGAGCACTAATTTCATAAAATCTCTTTTAATGCTTGAACGAAAGCTTCCGGTTGGTCTGCTTGTACCCAATGTCCGGCATTCGGGATTTCAATTAATTCAAAGTTGGGGAATAGCTCAGCAATGTAGCGTTCGTCCTCCGGTTGAATATAATGTGAATTCCCACCTTTAATAAAATAGGTACTTGTTTCGCAGGCATTTTTAACGAACAATTCATGTCCTACCACATCGATGTTTTTGGAAATGACAGCTAAGTTGATGCGCCAAGCAAATTGGCCTTCGGCATTTCGATATAAGTTCTTGAGTAAAAATTGACGAACCCCTTCGTTTTCCTCGAAGCGCTTCATATGCTCGTTGGCATCGTTTCGAGATTGAATCGCTTGCAGGTCTACCGAATTTAAGCCAGCCAAAATTTGTGTATGGTGCACCGGGTAAAATTTGGGAGCAATATCCACCACGATGATTTTTTGCGCGATTCCGGGATAATTTAGGCCAAATTGCATGACCGTTTTTCCGCCCATGGAATGCCCGATGATGATGGGATTTGCTAAAGCATGATCTTCGATGAACTCCATTAGGTCGGCAGCCATGACCTGGTAGTCAAATTCATCCGCCCAAGGGGATTGACCATGGTTCCGTTGATCAAGTAAGAAAACGCGGTTGGTTTCAGCGAAAGCTTTGGCAATTCCTAACCAGTTATCAGAAGTTCCGAATATTCCATGTAGGATAATGATGGGTGTTCCCGTTGTACCAACGGTGCGGGCAAATAGTTTCATTAGGCTAAATAAATGGCTTTTTCTCTTGCTTCAATTAATTCTCCGATGGGACTTAATTCAAAGCCATGTGATTTTGCAAAAGTTTCAAATTCAAATGTATGAACTGCATCAACAGCGATTAATAAGCCGCCTGATGTTTGCGGATCTGCGCCAATAAATCGTTGGCGTTCATTGATCTCATCGCTTAGTCGGTGGCCATAGCTCGCCAGATTTCTAGAAGTTCCACCTGGGAAACATTTTTGGTCTAAGTATTCTGCAATGTTAGGCAACAGCGGTAAGGCATTGAAGTCAATGTGAGCACTCAATCCTGATCCATCCGCCATTTCCACTAAATGGCCAAATAATCCAAATCCCGTCACATCCGTAAGTGATTTTACATAGGCTAACGGGCCAAGTTTCTCACCGAAGGAATTTAGTGTGCTCATTTGTTTAACCGCGCGCGCTAAATCTTCAGGGCTAACGATACCACGTTTTTGGCCAGTGGATAGGATACCAACCCCTAAAGGTTTGGTTAGATAGAGTTTACACCCTTTAACAGCTGTATCGTTTTGTTTCAGATGTTCTTTTTTTACTTTTCCCGTGACTGCTAAACCGAAAATGGGTTCAGGAGAATCAATGGAATGGCCTCCTGCCAAAGGGATACCCGCTTCTGCACAGGCTGCTCGGCCTCCTTCTAAAACTTGAGACGCGATTTCGGGAGCTAGTTTATCAATTGGCCAACCTAAAATGGCTATTGCTATGAGTGGTGTTCCGCCCATGGCATAAATGTCAGATATTGCATTGGTTGCGGCAATTTTTCCGAAATCAAACGGGTCATCAACGATGGGCATGAAAAAATCGGTCGTAGAAATCACTGCTTCACCATTCTGCCAATCGAACACAGCGGCATCGTCTCGACTTTCGTTACCAACAAGGAGTAGGGGATGGTATTTTTTGGGCGTATCTGATTTTAGGATGGTGTCTAATATTTGTGGTGAAATTTTACATCCACAACCCGCTCCATGTGAAAAGGCCGTTAACTTTATGGGTTCGTTGTTTGATTGCATACACATTGAATTCTAGCGCAAAATTATTCTTTAAATAGTTAAAAATTATCTTTCTGTTAAATTTAAAATGATTTTAGGACTAATCTAGGGTTGTATCATACGAAAAGGTAAATTTATTATGCCCTTAATGCTATATATCAGATATTTATCTAGCAATGAGAAAGAAAAGCTTTTGGTTTATTTTTGGAGTATTTGATTTTTTAGGTTTATTTTGTGACCAAATTCTTCAGTTTCATTTATAACTAAATTCCAAATTTATGCAGAGAAGATTTATTACTCATTCTGTGTTGTTAGGAGCATTTTTAATGCTTTTGATGGCATTACCCATTGGGCAAGTTTTTGCACAGGGTTCTACCACTTCCGCCATGTCAGGGAGTGTTGTTGATGAAAAGGGTGAAGGCCTGCCTGGTGCTACCGTCATTGCTATTCATGAGCCTACAGGTTCTCGTTACGGAGCATCTACCCGTGCTGATGGTCGTTACAATATCGTAAACATGCGTGTGGGTGGACCTTACAAAGTTTCCGTAACTTTCGTAGGTTATAAAGAAGCTGTACAATCAGGTATTGTATTGACTTTGGCATCCGAACTTCGTCAAAATTTTAAATTAGAGGTTAATCAATCTCAATTAGAAGAAGTTAAAGTTGTTGCATCTCGTTCTTCAGTAATTAACTCAGGACGTACCGGTGCAGCTACCACTGTCTCAAACAGTTCAATTACGACATTGCCAACTCTGAACCGTTCGTTAGGTGATTTTGCGCGTTTAGATCCACGTGCAAACGGTTTGAACTTTGCAGGTCGTAATGCATTGTACAACAACATTACTGTTGATGGTGCATTTTTTAATAATACATTTGCCTTATCTTCTACCATTGGTGGTCAGACAGGTGCTTCTCCCATTTCGGTTGATGCGATTGATCAATTTCAAGTGATCATTGCACCATATGATGTTCGTCAAGGGATGGCAACGGGTGCAAATATTAACGTTGTTACTAAATCAGGTACGAACGACTGGACAGGTTCAGGTTACTATTTCGGTACAAATGAAGGCTTAGTAGGAAATAAAATTGGTGATGTGACTAGTCAATACGGTAAATTCAACCGTGGTCAATATGGTGCTCGGATCGGCGGTGCAATTATCAAGAACAAATTATTTGTTTTTGGTTCATTTGAACAAGAAGCTACAACAGAGCCAGGTTCAAACTTCGTTGCAACACGTACGGGTACAGAGCCTAACAAATCGATTGCGAAAGCAGAAGATTTAGATCGTCTTAAGCAATTTTTGTTGACAAAGTATAACTACGATCCAGGTGCATATGAGAACTACAACAAAGAAAAGTTCTCACAAAAAGCTAATTTGCGCATCGACTGGAACATTTCAGACAAGCACAAATTTAACTTTAAGTACAATTACTTACGTTCATTTGCTGATATTTCTCCTTCAAGTTCAGGTTCATTGTCTGGAGGACGTAACCCATCAGCTACCGTTTTGCCTTTCCAAGGATCGATGTATCGAATCAACAACAACTTAGATTCATATATTGCTGAATTAAACTCAACATTCTCGAATTCTATTTCGAATAACTTTACCGTGGGTTATACGGCAATGCGTGACTATCGTCAATCACCTGTGAATGACAATGCATTTCCGATGGTTGATATTGGTAACGGAAACTTAAATGAGTTAACTGCTTTTGGTTATGAACCATTTTCTGCTAATAACCGTTTGGACTCAGACGTTTTCCAAATTTCTGACAACTTAACCATTTACAAAGGAAAGCATGTTTACACATTTGGTGCAGCATTCGAATCAAATTCATTCTTGAATGGATTTGCGCCAAACTACTACGGTGGATACCAATTCAAGTCGATTGATGATTTTATTGCTTCAGCGACGACAGGTGTATCTAATGCGGTTCGTTTTACACAGAACTCGTCGAACTATGCTGACTTCCCTTTTGCTGAAATGAAAGGTAGTACTTTTTCATTCTATGGACAAGATGAAATTACAGCAGCTAAAGGTTTGAAATTGACATTCGGTTTACGTGGTGATGCAACTTCTTTCCCATCGTTTGATGAGCCTAAGTATACAAACTCATATGTGCCTTCTTTGACATTCCGTGATGGTGTTAAATTAGAAACAAATAAATTCCCAGGCACAACTGTATTGTGGTCTCCACGTTTTGGTTTCAACTGGGATGTGAAGGATGACAAAACCACACAAATTCGTGGTGGTCTAGGTATCTTCTCGGGACGTGTTCCTTACGTTTGGTTGTCAAACCAGTTGTCTAATAATGGTGTGTTATTTAGCTCTGAGACCTTAAACAATCCAACAAATCGTCCTTTTAATGCAGATGTGAACGCTTACCGTCCAGCGGTAGCTTCTACTGTAAACCCTGTTGCTTACAACTTAGCTATTACAGATCCTAACTTTAAGTTCCCACAAATTTTCCGTGCGAATTTAGCTGCTGACAAGCAATTTGGTGATGGATGGATTGTTTCCCTAGAAGGTATTTATACGAAAGATATGAATGCTGTGTATTTGGAAAACGTAAACTTGCCGAACTCAACTGTGAAGGCAGTTGGAGCAGATAATCGTACTATTTTTTATACGGCATCAGCAGCAGGTATTCCTACCAATACAAAAATCAACCAAATTTATGGTAATGTGAAAGGTGTTAATGCTCCAGCTGCAGGCAACTCAGCAGTAGCTCCAAACATCTCTGACGCGATTGTTATCAAGAATACAGACTTAGGTTACTCATATGCAGTTACAGCGACTATTTCAAAAACATTTGAAAATGGTTTGTTTGCTTCCTTAGCTTATACAAATTCTGATTCTCGTTCTGTGAATGATGGTGGTTCAATTGCTCAATCTCAATGGAGAGATCGTGTAGTATCAGGCGATCCAAATGAGAACGTTGCTTCTTATTCTTCTTACATGCAATCACATCGTATCAACGCATATGGTTCATATAAGTTAAATTATTTGAACGAAAAAGCTTCCACTACTTTTGGATTTACATATTCAGTTGCTCCAGCTGGTCGCTTCTCTTATACTTATTCTGGAGACATGAATGGTGATGGTCAAACTGCGAACGATTTGATGTACATCCCTCGCGGTCAATCAGAAATTTTGTTGAAAGATTTGGGAACATACACTGCTGCACAGCAATGGAATGATTTAGACAAATACATCTCTCAAGATGCTTATTTATCTTCACGTCGTGGACAATATGCAGAACGTAATGGTGCTGAGTTACCTTGGGCTGCTAACTTTGATTTCAAAGTGATACAAGATTTCTACATCCAGGTGGGTGGAAAGAAAAATACGTTACAATTAACATTAGACGTATTTAACTTTGGTAATTATGTTTCTCCACAATGGGGTTTAAATCAAACAGCATTGCGTGCTGGTTTGTTAAGTTACACGGGTAATGATGCTGCTACAGGAAAACCAGTATTCACATTCCCTTACCGTTCTGGAACAACGCCATTAACTGAGACTTTCCAACGTTCTTTCGGACTTGGATCTCGTTGGCAAGCACAATTCGGTATTCGTTACATCTTTAACTAAGATTTAGGATACTGAATCGTAAAAAAGGCTGCTCGAAAGAGCAGCCTTTTTTGTTGGTAAATAGTTCATTTATGTAGAGACGCGATACCTCGCGTCTATTTTTTTGGCAAACCTATCAGGTTTGCCAAAGTTTGAGGCGTTCACGCCGATTCCCTAGGCTGAAGCCTAGGGTTATTAATAAGCCCAGACTTTAATCAGGGGATATTGTGATAGATATGTCACCTCAGCCACAAGCACAAAAAAAGACCGGGTTTACCCGGTCTTTAAACTAAAATTCTTTATGATGTGCCATTCGATGTAAATCTTCGGGGCTTAATGACTTAAAGTATTCATAGGTGATTTTAAGTCCTTCTGCACGAGATACTTTGGGTTCCCAACCGAGAATCGATTTGGCTTTGGTAATGTCTGGTTTACGTTGTTTCGGATCGTCCGTAGGCAAAGGAAGCGAAATTAACTTTTGGCTTGTGCCCGTTAATTTGATAATTTCCTCACCAAATTCCTTTATCGTAATTTCATCTGGATTTCCAATATTCACCGGGTGTGGATAATCGCTTAATAACAATCGATAAATACCTTCAACTAAATCATCTACAAAGCAGAACGCTCTTGTTTGAGAGCCATCGCCAAACATGGTCAAGTCTTCACCACGTAATGCCTGTCCAATGAATGCTGGCAATACACGGCCGTCGTTTAGACGCATACGAGGTCCATAGGTGTTAAATATACGAACAATACGAGTTTCTAGGCCATGATAGGTATGGTAAGCCATCGTCATCGCTTCTTGGAAACGTTTGGCTTCATCATACACCCCACGAGGTCCTACCGGGTTTACATTTCCCCAATATTCTTCTGGTTGGGGATGTACGGTTGGGTCTCCGTAAACCTCCGATGTAGATGCAATCAAAACGCGCGCATTCTTTACACGTGCTAAACCCAAGCAATTGTGGATACCAAGAGATCCTACTTTTAAGGTTTGAATGGGAATCTTCAAATAATCAATCGGAGATGCTGGCGATGCGAAGTGCAGAATGTAATCCAATTCTCCTGGTACGTGTATAAATTTAGACACATCGTGGTGATAGAATTCAAACTGTTCTAATTTGAACAAATGCTCAATATTCTTCAAATCGCCCGTAATCAAATTATCCATAGCAATTACATGGTAGCCTTCTTTGATAAATCGATCACATAAATGGGAACCTAAAAATCCAGCTCCTCCTGTTATTAATATTCTTTTCATTGTCTTAGTTAACTAATTGGCGACCCACTGAATAGTACGTGTAACCTAATTCTTGCATTTGAGGTAATTCATATAAGTTCCGACCGTCGAAAATGACTTTGTTCTTTAATAGCGTTTCCATACGATCGAAATCTGGCGTTCTGAATTGTGGCCATTCCGTAACGATTAATAAAGCATCAGCCCCATCAATGGCATCATAAGGAGATTTTGAATATTCTACCACGTCGCCAATTTGCTCACGTACATTTTTCATGGCCTCAGGGTCATATACGCGTACTTTGCAACCCAAGGCTAATAATGCATCGATGTTATACAAGGCAGGTGCTTCTCGGATATCATCTGTATAGGGCTTAAATGCCAAACCCCAAATACCGATTGTTTTACCAGCTAAATCATTGTTGAAATGCTCTTGGATGTATGGCATCAATTTCGTCTTTTGTAATTCATTCACCCGCATCACCGAATCCAAAATATGAAATTGATAATCGTTTTCCTCTGAAGTCTTCGCTAAAGCTTGAACGTCTTTTGGGAAACAAGAGCCACCATATCCGATTCCCGCGAACAAGAAACGCTTGCCAATACGCGAATCCGTACCGATACCTCTTCGGATATCATCTACGTTGGCGCCAACTTTCTCACATAAATTGGCAATTTCATTCATGAACGTAATCTTCGTTGCCAAAAATGCATTGGCAGCATATTTGGTCATCTCTGCAGAACGCTCATCCATGAAAATAATTGGATTCCCCTGACGAACCAATGGAGCATATAGCTTGCTCATCAATTCCTTTGCACGGTCTGATTGAGTTCCAATAACCACGCGATCAGGTTTCATGAAATCCTCCACAGCAACCCCTTCACGTAAAAATTCAGGATTTGATACGACATCAAACGGGACTTTAGCCGCTTTGGCAATAGCTGCATGAACTAAATCCGATGTTCCTACAGGAACAGTACTCTTGTCGATGATTACTGTATAATCTTTCAACAATGGCCCTAAATCATGGGCCACTTTCAAAATATATTTTAAGTCGGCAGAACCATCTTCCCCTGGAGGCGTTGGCAAGGCTAAAAAGATCACTTTCGCGCCCTCAATACCTTCCGACAAAGAAGTTGTAAAGTTTAATCGGCCCTCATTTACATTTCGATGAAACATATCCTCCAAGCCGGGTTCATAGATAGGTACAATCCCATCCTGCATCTGCTTGATTTTTGCTTCATTAATATCAACACAGGTTACATGATTTCCTGTTTCTGCGAAACATGTTCCTGTTACGAGTCCTACATATCCTGTTCCTACTACCGCAATTTTCATATAGCTACTTTCTTGATTTAGTTCAAAAATTGACCACTAAATTAGGTATAAATCTTTAAATAATATAATTGATAGACTACTTAGTTTGGATCACCCGACCCATACTTCCTGATGGTTCCATGCAATTCAACCAATTTGCTATTGTTGGGGCGATGTCACTTATTTCTGTACGGGTGCTAATTTCTTGTGGTTTAACCTTCCAACCATAGAATAGTAAGGGTACATGCGTATCGTAGGCATAAACAGTGCTGTGTGAGGTTCCTGTTTTATAACCGATCAACCATTGAGGTTTTAATAATAACATAAAATCTCCACTTCGTGCTGGATTATATCCATGCTGTAAAATGTTTTTATAGTGATTGATGATGGAAGCTTGACTTATCGCCTGTAGATCAATTAAATCGGCAAAGCCATCTTGTTTGTCCAAAGATCTGCGTACTACCTGAAATAAGTCCGTGCGTGAAATGCCCATTTTCTTGATTGTTTCAGCATTAAAGTGTAATTGAGAATTATCTTCTCCTATCAATAATTCAACATCGCCATAGGCCGTATTTAGAGCTTTATTTAAATCGGAAACTGCTTTTGTTCGATCAAATATGCCACCTGGGAGTTTTTTACTTTTGATAAAACCGGGTATTTCAGCAACCGCATGATCTGCCGTTAAAAACACTAATACCTGATCTTTTCCATATTGCTTATCCAAAAATGTCAATATTTCTGCAATATCTCGGTCCAAACGTAAATAGGTGTCTTCTAATTCAATAGATTGAGGACCAAAACTATGACCCACATAGTCTGTTGATGAAAAACTAATCGCCAAGAAATCCGTCGTACCTCGTTTCCCCAACTGCTCTTCCTGCATAGCCTTGATGGCGAAGTCTTTGGTTAATGTATTTCCGTAGGGACTTGTACGAATGAGTTCCAATGGGTTTCCTCCTTGCAACGTATGTGGAAATACCGGTGCTGTTTCACCTGCCATTTTACTTTCAAATTCGACATTGTCAGGTGCGCTCGATCGGTACGTATCAAGGGGATATAATGTGTTCCAGCCCAATTTTGTGAATTTTTGTGCACGTTCTTCTGCATTAAATCCTTGAACCCAAGTTGGTAATTCTTTCATGTAAAAGCTTGATGTGATCCATCTTCCTTCTTTGGAATCATACCAATATGCCGCATCTGCTGTATGTCCACCAGGCAATATTGCTCCTCGGTCCTTTAAAGCGATGGCAATGGTTTTGCTTTGATAGTTTTGGGAAATTTTTAATTGGTCTGTGATGGTGCTGGTCCACAAATTTTTGGGTGACATTTTTCCCGTTTTTCCTGTTGTGCCTATGGTGGTTACGGTAGAATCATCTGTGCAATACACTCGTTTACCCGTAGCACGGTCCATCCATTCATTTCCCACAATACCATGAACCGCTGGCACAGTACCTGTGTAAACGCTCGCATGACCTGCTGCTGTTACCGTAGGGGCATAGTTGTAATGATTGTCTTGGCAATTTAATCCTTCCCGCATCATGCGTTTTAAGCCATTTTCACCATAGCGATTCGCAAAGCGATATAAATAATCGTAGCGCATTTGATCAACTACAATTCCTACCACGAGTTTGGGGCGAGATGGCTTATTTTGAGCAATTATTAGGTGGCTACCTATTAAAAGTAGGACGATAAAAAACTTAGAAATTTTCATAATAAGAAGGGAAGTGTGTTAGTTGTATCGTTTTTTGATTGTTGGTGTCGATCTGATAGATATGGTTTTCCTGGCCGTTCGTTAGGACCATGTATTTAGCTTGATTCTTCTTCTGATACTGACTAGCCTGTTGGAATGTAATCGATGAAATTTCCACGTGGGGGGCTTTACATTCGATCAACATAAATACATGTCCAGATGAATCGAATATTTGAATATCCGTTCGCCTGTTTAATTGATTGATTGTATGGTTTCGCTCAATTTGAATTGTACTTGTTGGGTAATTTAAATGTTTTGTGAGGTAATTTAAGCAATGTTGGCGTACCCATTCCTCCGGGGTTAATAAGCGGTATTTCTTACTGATCCCATCAAAAATGTAAAGTTTTCCTTCCTTTTGCGTTATTTTGTAATCAAATGCAGGGAAGACAGCGACTAAGTCGGATGATGCAAGCATAAATTGAGCTTAAAGCTAGACCCTAAATTAATCTATTTGTTGATTATTTTCATTAACAAACCATACATATTCATGAAAACAAAAGAAGAGATTGTACAAAATTGGTTACCTCGTTATACGGGTACTCCCATCGAAGCATTTGGTCACTATATTCTTCTGACGAATTTCAAGAATTATGTAGATATGTTTGCTGAAAAATTTCAAGTTGAAATTTTAGGCCAAGACCGCCCAATGCAAACGGCAACGGCGAACAACATTACAATCATCAATTTCGGGATGGGGTCTCCCATGGCCGCAACGGTTATGGACATTCTTTCAGCGATTTCACCGAAAGCTGTTTTGTTCTTAGGTAAATGCGGAGGTTTAAAGAAAAACTTACAATTGGGGGATTTGATTTTGCCTATCGCTGCGGTACGAGGCGAAGGAACATCCGATGAATATTTACCCAAAGAAGTTCCAGCCTTGCCTTCTTTCCGACTACAACGAGCCGTTTCTTCCATGATTAAAAAACACGAGCTTGATTATTGGACGGGTTTAATTTATACGACCAATCGCCGCGTTTGGGAGCATGATGAGGTATTTAAAACATATCTTTCGGATATTCGTGCCATGGGTATCGATATGGAAACAGCTACTATTTTTACCGTAGGATTTGTTAATAAAATCCCTCATGGTGCTTTGTTACTCGTATCCGATAACCCAATGACTCCTGATGGGGTAAAAACAGAAGCATCTGACAAAAAAGTTACCACGAATTATGTTGATTCCCATTTGCAAATTGGAATCGATTCGTTAATTGAATTAGCAGATTCTGGCGAATCTGTTAAACATTTACGTTTCGAATAATTAATTGCAATGTTCTCGGATTACTTGATAGGCTTGGTTGTAACCTAATTCACCTGATTTACTTAAATCCATACAACCGGTATTGTCGCTAAGGGCCAACTTGATTATACCCCTTACGTAATAAGCTTCGGCATATTTGGGGTTTAGTTTGATGGCATTGCTACAATCCTGAATGGCATTGCGTTGATCTCCTAGGTTCGATTTAGCAACTCCGCGGAAGAAATAGGCCTCAGCATAGATCGGATTTAAAGCAATCGCACGGTTGTAATCTTCCATGGCTTGTTTAGCATCCCCTGATTTTGCTTTGGCAGAACCACGGTTGAAGTATACCTCAGCGCGTTCTGTCGAGAATTCGGCAATTTTCACTTTGTCTTGAACGCCATTGCGTAATTCATCCAGGAGGACTTTTGTCATTTTGGTATCATAAATGATTTTAGAAGATTCATTGTTGCCAATCTCTGCAGCTTTGCTATAATCTTCTATCGCACCTCGTGGGTCTCCTAATTTTGCCTTGACAAATCCTCTTCCGTAATAAGCTTCAACTTTAGATGGGTCCATTTCAATAGCTTTGCTGAAATCTTCTAAAGCACCTTTTTCGCCATTTTCACCTCTGAAATTTTCTAATTGTGTCTTGCAAAAACCCGCATGATACCAATCGTCAGGATTGTCTGGACTCAATTTAATCGCTTCTTCAAAGTCTTTCAATGCAGGTTGATACTCCGCTAATTTCATTTTGGAAAATGCCCGATTTGATAAATAACTAGAACGTTTAGGGCTAATCTCGATTGCCTTGTCGAAATCCTCAATACTCCCTCTGTAATCAGCCAAATGTGCTTTAGCCTCTCCTCGAGCCGCTAAACCTGGGGCATATTCTGCATTTAATTCTAAGGACTTATTAAAATCAGAAAGCGCTCCACGGTAGTTGGCTAATTTAGATTTTGAAATCCCCCGACTAAAATACGCCGTTGCTTCCAAGGGATTTAAACGAATTGCTTCATTATAATCTTGAATAGCTACTTTGTGGTTCTCTTGTTTGCTGTAGCTTTGTCCTCGTGCAATGAATGCCTCAAAGTATGTTGGCTTTAATTCAATGGCTTTATCAAAGTCCAAAATAGCTCCCCTGAAATCCTTTAAGTTGTATTTAGCGAATCCTCGGTTGTAAAATGCAATGGGGTTAGGATTTGCTACATTCTTCTCAATTTCTAAACTGAAATTTCTTAGCGCATCGGCATAATTGCCCGTTTTATTTTGGGTCAAACCCAATTCAAGGTAGTTTGTGCTGTCTTGTGCAAATGTGGCAGTTGTGCTTGCACTTAAAATACCCACGAAAAGCATTGTGTAGATGTGCTTCATAATCGTTTTCAAGGTTATTGGATGATTTCGCTAATTCCGAATAGCAAAATTAATAATAAAGTTCTTAATGCCGTCTTCTTTAAATAGGGATCTATTTCTGCTGGCGTCATCGTTGCTTTTAATTCCCTGATCATCAAGATGATGGGGTAAAACCCAAGCAAAATTAATAGGTTTCCAACCGTAGAAGGCCCTTTTTTGAATACCATTAGGTGGTAACAAATGAAGGGTAAGACACCTAATATCAACAAGGCTTTTTGATAGATAAAACCATTTGTTTTGCCGATTCGAACGGGAATTGAGTTTTTGCCTGATTTTTTATCGTTCTCTAAATCACGGAGGTTGTTTAGGTTTAGGACGGCCACCGACAATAATCCACAACCCGCGGCCGGGTAGGCGATGTGAAACGGAATGGATTGGGTTTGTAGGAAATAGGTTCCCATGGTTCCTACTAGACCAAAAAAGATGAAAACTGATAGATCGCCGAGGCCCATGTACCCATACGGTTTTTTTCCTACGGTGTAGGCAATAGCGGCTAAAATACAGGCAATTCCTAAGCCTAGAAATTTCAACCAAACTTCCCAAGAGGCTTGTTGCAAGCTATATGCTAGTAACCCAATACCCATTAAAAAAGAAAGGCAAGCCGTTAAAATAACGACTTGCTTCATTTCTTGATGGTTTATTTTTCCAGTTTGAACAGTTCGTAAAGCTACCTTTCTGTCCTGATTATCAATTCCATTGGCCGAATCACCGAAGTCATTGGCGAAGTTTGAAAGGACTTGTAAACTTACAGTAGTTAAAATGGCTAATGCAGCGATGATCCAATCAAATTTACCATTTGCATAGGCTAATAAATTGCCCAGCATAATACTCGCTACTGCTAGAGGTAATGTTCTTGGCCTAGCCGCTTCCACCCATCTATTCATGTATTATTTCGCCAATGCTGCTTGAAATTCTGCACTTGTAGGCTTAATGCCTGAAGCAAAGAAATTTGTCAATTCCCCTTTTTCATTGATGACATATTTGCAAAAATTCCAAGTGGGCTCTTTTTCATTCCAACCGTTTTGCGATTTATCACTTAACCATTGGTATAATTCACATTTACCTGCGCCTTTAACAACAACTTTCTCCATCATTTGGAAGGATACTCCGTAGTTTTTTAAGCAAAATGATGCGATTTCTGAGTTTGTTCCTGGCTCTTGTCCTCCAAACTCATTGGCAGGAAATCCCAAGATAACGATTTCAGGATGAGCCTTGTGAAATGCTTCCCAGTCCGCATATTGTGGCGTATAACCACATTTGGAAGCCGTATTTAGTACAACGATTTTCTTGCCTTTAAATTGGCTGAAATCAATTTCTTTTCCATCTATCCCTTTCATTTTGAATGAGAAGAAGTTCTTTGTTGCCGATTGTGTTACTTCCATAGGGCGTTCTAATGCTACTTTTTGAGTGAATGGCAAAGCCAAGGCAGTTAATAGCGATCCGATTTTCATAAGGCTGACGATCATGGTGATAAGTATTAAGAGGATGAGAATTTTAAATTTGTTTTTCACGTTACATACGTTCTGGTGCAACTATTCCTAATAACGCCAACGATGCTTTAATTGTTTCACCGGTTAAGGATGCTAAATTTAACCGAATGTTTCGGCTATCCGCATTTTCTTCATTTAAAATACTCAATTCATTATAAAATTTATTGAATTGCTTAGCTAAATCATAGGTATACTGGGCAATAACCGAAGGTGCATACTGCGCCGCTGCCTCTTGAATTTTCGATTTGTAATTACCTAGCAAGAAGATTAACTCTTGCTCGGATTCTGCTAATTCATACGATTTACCAGCAGTAATTTTCATATCAATTCCCATGCTTTCCGCTTTTCGAGTCATCGAACAAATCCTTGCATGTGTATATTGGATAAATGGCCCTGTATTTCCTTGAAAATCTATAGACTCTTCCGGATTGAATAACATGCGTTTTTTCGGGTCAACTTTCAATAAGAAATATTTCAAGGCGCCTAATCCCAACTGATTAAATAAGGCATTGGCTTCTTCCGTTGAGAATCCTTCAATTTTTCCCAATTCCAATGTTCTCGATTGCGCCGTGTTAACCATTTCAGCCATTAAGTCATCCGCATCTACCACAGTTCCTTCTCGTGACTTCATTTTTCCACTTGGCAAATCCACCATTCCATAGGATAGGTGATAATTACCTTCCGAGAAAGGTTTATTTAGTTTTTTGAGAATATGAAACAAGACTTCAAAATGGTAATCTTGTTCATTCCCCACAACATAAACGGAACGTTTGGCGCCAAAATCCTCATATTTCAATTGGGCCGTTCCCATATCTTGCGTGATGTAAACCGATGTGCCATCCCGACGCAAAACCAATTTTTCATCCAAGCCTTCTTCCGTCAAATCAATCCAAACGGATCCATCATCTTTTCTGTAAAACACACCCTGCGCTAAGCCTTCATCAACTAATTTTTTACCCAATAAATAGGTATTTGATTCTCGATAAATTTTATCAAAGCTTACCCCCATTTGAGCATAACTCTTCGCAAATCCATCGAATACCCAGGTATTCATTTGCTCCCAAAGGGCAATAACGCTTGGCTCATTTTGCTCCCAGGCTAATAACATATCCTGTGCCTTTAATAGGATAGGAGCTTGCTTTTTGGCCTCTTCCGGGTCTATTCCTTGTTGGACTAAAGTTTCAATTTCAACTTTGTAGGCTTTGTCAAATGCCACATAATATTTACCCACTAAATGATCTCCTTTTAAACCGCTTGATTCAGGAGTTTCGTCCTTGCCAAAGAGTTGGTAGGCCAACATCGATTTACAAATATGAATCCCGCGATCATTCACTAAATTCGTTTTAATCACCTCATAGCCCGCCGCGTCCAAGATTTGAGAAACAGAGAAGCCTAAAAAGTTATTACGTAAATGGCCTAAGTGTAAAGGTTTGTTGGTATTCGGGGAGGAATATTCGATCAGTACCTTTTCTTTTTTATCTGCCAATGTAAAAGGCTGTTCATCCTGATTAATTCCATTCAAAATTTCAACCCAAACCGCATCTTGTAAACTAAGATTCAGAAATCCTTGAACAACCTGAAATGCTTTGATTTTAGGGTTATTGGCCAACATATATTCACCCAAAAGCTGAGCAATTTGTGCCGGAGATTTGGCAGCTTGTTTCGTAAAAGGGAAAACGACAAAGGTGAAAGTCCCTTCAAATTCCTTTTTGGTTTCTTGTAAAACGATTTCTTGCGCATCGATTGAAAAAAGATGTTGAAGTCCTTCTTGTAAACTTTTTTGAATCGATTGTTGGATACCTAGCATGTTGAAATCAACGGGTTTAATGAAAATTAATGGCTACAAAGGTAGCCAATTAAGGCCAAACATTGACTTGCAAGGGGCATTTTTGACGAATTTAATCTTACCTTTGTGGCCATGACGTTAAATCTATATCATGATGCGATTACCTCCTTAAAATCAGGGGGTGTCATTCTTTATCCCAGCGACACGATTTGGGGATTAGGTTGTGATGTTCGCAATGACGCAAGTATTGAGAAACTATTGCAAATCAAACAAAGACCTGCAGAAAAAGGCTTAATTGTGTTGATTTCGAAGATTGAGCAATTGAATGAATACGTTGAGGAAGTGCCTGAAATTGCCTGGGATTTAGTGGATTTTGCTGAAGATCCTTTGACGGTTATATACCCCAAAGGGAAAAATGTAAGTTCCCATTTATTGGGTCCGGATGGTAGTATTGCCATTCGTTTGGTTAAAGATGTTTTCTGTAAAGGCTTGATTTATCGTTACCAACGAGGTATCGTCTCAACCTCTGCGAACATCTCTAGTGAAGCTTCACCGGTGAATTTTGAAAGTATAGCGGGTTCTATCAAAGAACAAGTGGATTTTATATTGAAAAACCCCAACCCAACGAAGGGGAATAATAAACCATCCAAAATTGTCAAATTGGGCTTAGGTGGTGATTATTCATTGATTAGAGGATAAATGAAGACAGGGCAGGAGATCATTTCTGAAGATATTTTTCGTCGCATCGGGCTTGCTGCCGATCGCATTCAAATGGAATCCTATGTCGTAGGTGGATTTGTGCGTGATTCCATTCTTGGTAGACCTTGTAAGGATATTGATGTTGTTTGCATCGGTTCGGGAATTGCCTTGGCGGAAGAAGTAGCTCGAGAATTTGATTTACCTGATCACAGTGTTTCGGTTTTTAAGAATTTCGGTACGGCCATGTTGAAGGTCGATGATTGGGATTTAGAGTTTGTAGGTGCTCGAAAGGAATCTTACCAACGAGATTCACGCAAGCCTATGGTCATGGAAGGCACTTTGGAGGATGACCAAAATCGGCGAGATTTTACGATCAATGCAATGGCAGTTCAACTAAATCAGGCGAATTGGGGAAAATTACTAGATCCCTTTAACGGGATTGCTGATTTGAAATCGAAAATTATCCGAACGCCACTAGAACCAGGAATTACGTTTTCGGATGATCCATTGCGGATGATGCGCGCGGTTCGATTCGCGAGCCAATTGGGTTTCGATATTTATCCGGAGACCTTTGAGGCCTTGCAAAAAGAAAATGAGCGCTTGGAAATTATTTCCATGGAACGCATTTCAGAGGAATTAAATAAAATTATTCTTTGTCAAAAGCCATCTTATGGCTTCCTGTTATTGGATGCATGCGGATTATTAGCCCGCATTTTTCCCGAGTTTATAAAACTCAAAGGGGTTGATACTGAAGAAGGGAAGGGGCATAAAGATAATTTCTATCACACCTTACAGGTATTGGATAATATTTCTCAACATACGAATGACCTTTGGTGGCGCTGGGCAGCGATTTTACACGATATTGCGAAGCCACAAACCAAACGTTTTGTCAAAGGGAAAGGTTGGACTTTTCATGGTCATGAGGAAATGGGTGCCCGTCAAGTTCCTTCGATTTTCAAGCGCTTGAAATTACCCTTGAATGAGAAAATGAAGTTGGTTCAAAAACTAGTTCGCCTCCATTTACGCCCTATTGCCTTATCGAAAGAGGAAATAACCCATTCTGCTTTACGCCGTTTGCTTTTCGAAGCTGGTGATGAATTAGAAGCTCTCATGACGCTTTGTAGGGCAGATATTACTTCCAAAAACGGGGATAAAGTGAAACGCTATTTGCGAAATTTTGACTTAGTTGAGGAAAAGCTTAAAGAAGTTGAAGCAAGTGATTCGATTCGGAATTTCCAACCCGTCATAACCGGGGAGATGATTATGCAGGTATTCGATATAGGTCCGGGAAAGGAAATTGGTTTGATTAAAATTGCTGTTCGGGAAGCTATTCTTGAGGGAAGTATTCGAAATGATTTTGAATCCGGTTGGCCATTAATGATCAAAGAGGGTGAGGCTTTGGGACTGCATCCCGTATTTTCACTCGAGGAATTTTTGAAATCAATTTCTTGATTTAAATTATCAGTTTTTTAGGCATGAAGCGCTTGTAGCTTTGATACATTTGGTGGTTAAATCTAACCACTATGAAACACGTTATTCGTAATATTCGCCGTTTGCGTTTAGATCGCGAACTCTCACAAGAGAATGTCGCTTTTAATCTTCAAATCTCACAAAGTAGTTATGCCAAGTTAGAATCCGGCCAATCTAGATTGAATATTGATCGACTATATCAACTAGCCGTTTATTTCAATGTACCAGTGGAAGAATTACTTAAAATGTAAACAGTCCCTAGTGAGGGACCGTTTGCATTTCTTCGAGTTTCTGTCGGATTCGATTCCCGATGGTCTCAATAGCTTTTGTGAATAATTCAGGGACAATCTTCTCGATTTCCTCTGCCGGGAGATTATCGGGCACTTTTAGATATAGGACTTTAAAGTGACCATTAATCTTGAGTTGAACTCGCTTATTTGCGTCTTCGAAATCCTCTACTAGGTTGTTTCGGAATAGTTCTAGTTGGATTTTTATATCATCGATTGTATGTGTTTTCATGGGTGTAGATTTTTGGCGGGGCAAAGCCCCGCCTGTTTATTTAATAAAATTAAGGTCTTTAATGACGTTAAGCGCCCAATCAAAACCTTCTTTGAAGCCTTTTTTGAAATCATCAAACCAGCCTCCCCCTTGTATGTCCAGAAGCTCCTGTTCTGTGACACGTGTCCAATTCGTTGTCGTTTGCATGATTGCATTAAAGTAAAATGGCTAGTAAACCACCCGTGTAAATAACGGCAGCAATCACGACGGCGACTCCCGTGATAATCCCAAATGTTTCCCAGAAACCTCCACCATCTATATGGATTAGTTCCATTGAATTCAATTCTTGCATACCCCATGCGGACACAGGGAATAATTCTTGTTTCATGATTTTACATGTTTAAAGGGTTAGGTAATTAGATTATGTATTGCTCGAGCTGCGTGTTAAAATTACAATCATTTTGCCCCAATGATTATTCTATATTCAGGTAAGAAATTCGTAAATGGTTTAAAAAACTGATAATAAAAAAAAGGCCGCCTTGAGGGGCGACCTTTTTTGAAAAAAAATACACTATTTCTATTACATGCGAATAAATAATTCGTCTTTTGAATAACGAACTTTGGCTGCATTCGCCATGTAATCATTCGCAGCGTCACGCTCGCCTACAGCAAGGATTAATACGGAATGTAATCCTTTGGCAGATAAATCCAATAACTCATCCAATTTCGCTGGAATAAATCCTTCCATCGGAGTAGTGTCGATTTTCAATTCTGCAGCAGCTGCTAAAGCTGTTCCCATCGCTAAATACACTTGACGTGCAGCCCAACTTGCTTGTACTTCTTGCGGTAAACGTAACATGGAACCCGCAATTGCACTGCGGTAATCCGTTAATGCTTCTACGGGAACATTGCGTGTTTCGGCAACCAATTGAATGAAAGAATCAATTTTAGCTTCAGTTACATCATTCCAAGCGGCAAAAACTAAGATATGTGACGCCTCTGTAATTTGCGGTTGGCCATAAGCAATGGGTTGAATTTGCGCGCGCAATGCTGGATTTTCAATTACAAACACTTGATAAGGTTGTAAACCGAATCCTGACGCCGAAAGACGAATCGCATCTAAAAGGCTTTCAATTTTATCCTCGGCTACTTTGTTGCCATTCATACGCTTGGTCGCATAGCGCCAAGATAAATCATTAATTAAAGACATGTTGTTGATTTTTATATTAAATAATAAAGCCGAGATGCAGATTTACACCTCGGCCCTTAAGCGGATTAAATTATTCGCTAACTAAAGAAACAACTAATTTGAAGTCATCCATGATAGCTTTGTCACCAATTGAGTCAAAGAATTTCTTTGAACCGTATTGGATGTTGTAATCTGTACGATCAATTGTGATAGAAGCCTTAGCAGCTACCTTTCCTCCTTTTACTGAAATTTCAGCTGGGAAAGAAATTGATTTAGTGATTCCTTTGATTGTCAAATTACCCGTTACTTGGTTTCCTGCAATCTTCGTGATCACGAAAGTAGCTGTTGGGAATTTTTCGATTTCAAAAAAGTCACCTGATGTAATGTGCGAGATGAATTTTTGGTTGTAACCTGGATCTGTGATATCCAATGCCTTGATTGTTTTCAAGTCAATTGTGAAGTTTCCTCCTACTAATTTGCTGCCGTCTACATTCAAAGCACCAGTAGATATAGCTACTGTACCATTGTGCTTTCCTGTTACTTTCTCTGCATACCAAGCGATAGAGCTAGCTGCTGTGTTTACTTTCACTGCTTTAGGTGCTGCAAAAGTTGTGATGCTCAATACGAGCGCTGTCAAGATTAGGCTTACTTTTTTCATTTTATTAATTGTTTAATTGTTTGTAAATACATTTCTAAATTCATCCAAGATTTCATTCAATTGTTCCATCTTGACCGTGTTAATGCCTGCGAAGTTCTTTTCCCAAGCTATTTGTACTTGATCAATTTCTTCCAATAATGCCAATCCTGCTGGTAGAATCATCACGTCAACGGCTCTACGATCTTGCGGACATTCTCGTCTTAAAACTAATTTCTTCTCTAAAAGTTTGTCAACTAATCGGGAAGCATTGGACATTTTATCCATCATCCGTTCTGTGATTCCTAAAACGGTTATGGGATTGTTTTGTTGTCCACGCAAAATTCGCAATACATTGTACTGCTGAGCGGTTAATCCGAAGGGCTTCAAAAGTTCGTACTGTTGCTGCATCATCCAGTTGCCTGTAAATATGATATTTACAATCGCTTTGCTGGTTGGCGTTGTAAATCGACTTTGCTTTAAATCCTCTGAAATTCCCATGGTTGAAATTTGATGTAGCAAAATTAAATGTAATTACATTAATTACAAATGTTTTTAAAATTTATTTTTCAAAAGGTCATATTAATATTCTATTTTTGGTCATGCAAGATTCATTTAGCCTTCAATTTCCATTTATTCTCGCCTCGAATTCGCCTCGTCGGAAAGAGATCTTAAATCAAGCCGGATTTCAGTTTTCGGTGTTGCCATCTGATGTGGATGAGTCCTTTCCTGTCGAAATGAGGCCTCAAGATGTCCCTGTCATGCTTGCCGAACGTAAAGCAAAAGCTTTGGTGGAGTCTTGTGAAAATGCCCTGATTTTGGCTGCAGATACGGTAGTGATTTTGGATGGTGAGATTCTGAATAAGCCTTTAGATAAGCAAGATGCACTTCAAATGCTTAAAAAATTGTCCGGTAAAACGCATGAAGTCGTGACAGGTATCGCTTTAGCTAATCCTCAAGGGATTGTAACGTCAGCTGATTCAGCCTTTGTTACGTTTAGAGAATTGGCCAATTGGGAAATAGAGTGGTATGTACGTGGTGGTTCTTCCTTAGATAAAGCAGGAGCCTATGGGGTACAAGATTTTATAGGTATGGCCGGAATTGAACAATTGAATGGTTCATTTTACACGGTGATGGGTTTGCCTATTTACCGCGTTTATGAATTGATTAAACCTTTCATTTTGGAATCTAAACAGATTCCTATGGGTATTTAAATCGAGAAGCTCTCTCCACAACCACATGTACGTGTTGCATTCGGGTTTTTGAATTGGAATCCTTTGCCATTCAAGCCATCTGAGAAATCGAGTTCTGTTCCAGCTAAATATAGAATGGATTTTTTGTCAACCATAACTTTAACACCCTTATCTTCGAAAATCATATCGCTCGCTTGAGGTTCTGATGCAAAGTCTAATTGGTACATCAAGCCTGAGCAGCCACCACCTTCCACGGCAACGCGAACGTTGAATGCTTCTGTTAATCCTTCTTTCTGACGAATTTCTTTAATGCGATTTGCTGCTATTTCTGAAATTGTGATCATGATTTCTGTCGTTTAGGTGGGACAAAGATAATCAAAAAAAAGATAAAATTTTATATTATTTAGAGTGAATCTAAATAAAGTGTGGTTTTGTATCTGATTAGGTTTTAATTTTGTGTTTCATTAGCCTTATTCAACAAGAACGATATGTTATCAATTAAAAATTTACATGCGCGCATCGGAGAAAAAGAAATTCTTCGTGGGATAAATCTGGAAATTAAAGCCGGCGAAGTTCATGCCATCATGGGACCTAATGGTTCGGGTAAATCAACGTTAGCGTCTGTGTTAGCGGGGCGTGAAGATTATGATGTAACAGATGGTTCAGTTGAGTTTCAAGGTAAAGACCTATTGGATTTGGCTCCTGAAGAACGCGCTGCTGAAGGTGTTTTCCTAGCATTTCAGTATCCAGTTGAAATTCCAGGTGTTTCTACGACTAACTTCATGAAGTCGGCGGTGAACGAAATTCGTAAATACCGTGGGGAAGAGCCTTTAGATGCCGTTCAATTTTTGAAAATGTTCAAAGAGAAAATGGCTTACGTAAACATCGACCAGTCCTTGTTGAGTCGTTCATTGAACGAAGGTTTCTCTGGTGGTGAGAAAAAACGGAATGAAATTTTCCAAATGGCTGTTTTAGATCCTAAATTGGCTATATTGGATGAAACCGATTCAGGTTTAGATATTGATGCCCTACGTATTGTTGCGGAAGGTGTTAACAAATTAAAGAGTCCAACGAACGCGACGATTGTTGTGACGCACTACCAACGTTTATTGGATTACATCGTACCCGATTTCGTTCACGTTCTTTACAAAGGCCGTATCGTTAAATCAGGAACGAAGGAATTGGCTCTTGAATTAGAAGAAAAAGGATACGATTGGATTATTTCGGCTTTAGTAGATTAACACATGGCAACTGATAAACTAGTAAGTATTTCCCTCGGGAAAGAAAAACAAGCGGCCATGGATCGTTTCTTGGCCAAAGGATTTCCAACCAATAAATGGGAGGAGTGGAAATACGCATCCCTAAAATCCTTAAATGACATCGATTGGAATTGGAATTCGTCAGAAACGCCTACGAATGCTCCTGCTACATCTTTAGAGGCATCACTCCAATTGCAATCGTTCAATGGGAAATTTACTACCG
>DKIP01000012.1:75533-76750 GCA_002454335.1 Cytophagaceae bacterium UBA6715
AACTACATTGGCAAAACCCATTGTACACCAACTGTTGATAGATGTTAGCATTGCCTCAGCCATTCAAAGTAAATTGTTGATTTACATCGAAAAAGGAGCAAATGTCACTTGGTTCGATGATTTAAGATCCAATGCATCTTCAGAAACCATTCTTTCGAATTACGTTCAAGAAATTTGGGTGGAAGAATCCGCACATTTGACATTTGTCAAAACGCAAGATTTCGCATTGAAAACGACGCATGTTGATCATACGTTTATTTTCCAACAAGCTAATAGCCAAGTGGATATGTTCACTTTCTCCATCAATGGAGGATTTGTGCGCAATAACCTACATTTCTATGTGGATGGTGAAAATGTCCTTTCGAATTTGAATGGATTGTATGTTCCTGGAAATAATGAATTTATTGATTCACACACGGTTGTAGACCATCGAAAACCCAATTCAGAATCGAACGAATTATACAAAGGCGTTTTGCTAGGTAATTCTACAGGTGTATTTAACGGGAAGATTTTTGTTCGTCCTGACGCGCAAAAGACCAATGCATTTCAATCCTGTAAAAATGTGTTGGCTTCGGACAAAGCAACGATGAATACCAAACCTCAATTGGAAATTTGGGCGGACGATGTGAAATGTTCACATGGAACGACAACGGGTCAATTGAGCGATGAGGCCTTGTTTTACATGCGTTCTCGCGGTATTTCAGAAGAAGCTGCAAAGACCTTGTTGATGTTGGCATTCGTCCAACAAGTCATTGATAAAGTAGAAATACCTGAATTGAGAGAATCTATATCTGATCGGGTGGTAGCGAAAATACAACAAGCATTAGGGATATAATCATGGCAGAGAAATTTGATATTGAGCAAGTAAGGAAGGATTTTCCCATATTAGACCAACAGGTCAATGGGGCTCCTTTGGTGTATTTTGATAATGCCGCAACGACGCAAAAGCCTCAATTGGTGATTGATGCGTTGAATCAATATTATACGCGAGACAATGCCAATATCCACCGGGGATTACACACACTTGCAGAGCGTGCGACAACGGGTTATGAATTGACTAGAAAGAAGTTGAAAGACTTCTTAAATGCGGAATCTACAGATCAAATTATCTTCACTTCCGGAACGACTGCTGGGATTAATTTAGTGGCTCAGACTTATGGTCGGGCTAATTTTTCCAAAGACGACGTAATTCTTGTTTCGAATTTGGAACACCATTC
>DKIP01000078.1:0-2620 GCA_002454335.1 Cytophagaceae bacterium UBA6715
CCAAACTGAAAATCACCAAGACCACCCAAAATAACACTTGCATCCAGCGGGTCAAATCAATTGTCTCATCCGTTGATTTTCTTCGTAGCAAGCGCGCACCAGCCCAAATCGAAATGGGCAAACAACCAAATAGCAAAACTAAAACATGGTAATAAACGGGCTGACCATGTCCCGCATCGCCCGTCGTCATCAAACGAATCTGATAAGCCACAAAATCATCCCAAATTCCCCAACCAAACTTCATGATGATCATCGCATACCAAGAGGCAAAAAGCATTACAGCAATAATCCCCGACAAGCAAGCCCCTAAAAACAGTCGGCCGACAGGCTTTGACTTCCACACTTGTTGCCAGATTCCGTAAACTACTAATGTTGCACCCCATAATAATAGGGCTACAGGACCTTTGGTCAACATACCTAAACCAATACTTATTCCTGCACCTAGGGCCCAACGAAAGGAATTAGGCTGCATATAAAATTGCGAATAGGCGTAAATTCCTAAGAAAATAAACAAGTTGAACAGCGGATCAATAATCCCTGAACTTGCATAGACATGCGGCGTTATAGCGGCTAAATAAGAAAAGGCCCACAAATGCCCGAAATTATCCGATACATGTTTCTTACCGATTCTATACAAAATCAACAAGGTGGAAATTCCAACAAGGGCGTTCGGGAAACGAGCCGCAAACTCCATGGATGTCCAAGCGTTTTCCGTAAAAGTTCCAAAAACCCGAAAGCTCAATACCTGCAACCACATGAAAATAGGGGGCTTCTCCCAAAAGGGCTGAAAATTGATTTGAACGGATAAAAAATCGCCGGTCACCAACATTTCCCGCGCCGATTCTGCGAAATTAATTTCATCCCAATCGAACAATTGAGAGAATCCTAAAAATGGAATGTAGACCAGGCAACCTACTAACGCCCAGAACAAATAAGGATTACGCTGCAATTTTTTCATGATAGATATAGTAGAAAATCGATGAACTACTGATGCCAATGAATGCCCCAAAGGCTACATCGACAGGAAAATGTTGGAATAAATAGACACGCGAAATCCCAACGCCGCAAGCTAATAGGCCCATCGCGAACCCAGCCCATCGTTTATTGATGAACAAGGCAATCCACACAAAACAAAACCAGGCAGCCGCTGTATGGCCCGAAGGAAAGCTGTTGTATTCATTCATTTCTACCCCAGGTACCAAATACCAAGGAATATCAACCGCTTTGAAATAGGCATAAGGCCTCAGTGCACCGGGGAAAACCAAATGCTTCAAGCCTTGAACGACCAACGTAGAAATAGCATACGAGAACAAAAAGGGTTTCACCCAAGCACGTTTTTTATAAACGAACAGAATTACTACTAGGATAGGAATGAGCAATTCGCCAGCAAAGGTGAGTGCCCGAAACAAATAATCCAATTTGAACGCATGCCAATTATTGACAATTCGCATTTGATCAAAGCGATCAAAGACAGCCATATATCGCACAACAACGATTTCAAATAGTATAAATACAATTCCGTAGGCAATCCATGCCCCATTCAAACGTTTCATAATTTCAAAGGTCGGAAGATTTTACGAAAAAGGTAAACGCATCACTTGTTGTTTCCAAAAAATTACCTAATTTTGCATTCCTTTTTTCAACCAAGGTCACATGAACGTATTAGAAGCATTTCAGATACCTATTATAGCCTTAGAGGACAAATCGTATCACTATACATTTAGCGGCGATGACTCGTTTTTTGCTGCATTTGAGCAGGATTGGGTGGAAAAAGGCAAATTTGAAGTAAGTGCAGACTTAACGAAGTCGGCATTAATGATACAGGTACAGCTGAAGATTTCGGGCTCTATTGAAATGATTTGTGATCGTTCATTAGAGGTTTTCGATTACCCATTTGAGGTAAATGAAAAACTGATTTACAAGTATTCGGATCATTCAGAGGATTTAGGTGACAATCTGTTTTTACTAGACAGAAAAGAGCCAAAACTTGATTTGTCGCAGGATATATTCGATTTCATTGCATTAGTCGTGCCGATGAAAAAGTTACATCCACGCTTTTTGGCGGAAGAAGATGAAGCATTGGAAGATGTATTTATTTATACGACCGAAAGAGCCGATGAAAAACCTGCATCAACTCCAGATGAGGTGATTGACCCACGCTGGGCAGCACTTCAAAAATTGAAAGATTTAAAATAAAATTAATTAATAAATACCATGGCACATCCTAAACGAAGACATTCTACAACACGTCGTGATACTCGTAGAGCACATGATTTCGGAACACCAAAGCAATTGGCAGTAGATAGTCAAACAGGCGAAACGCATTTATTCCACCGTGCTCACGTGCATGAAGGAAACTTATATTACAAAGGTAAAATGATTGTAGAAGGATATTCTACACGTTAATTTTACCTGGCAGGCCCAATATTTACGATTTTTTTGAGCTTCGCTGAAAATATCCCGTTAAAATACTATTTTTTGACTAAAATTAATACTATTTTTGTCCTTAGTTTTAGTATTTAAACACCTATTGAATGAACATAGCAATCGACGTGATGGGCGGGGATTATGCCCCAGAAGCAGTAGTTGATGGGATTCTTTTAGCGATTTCAAATTTAGC
>DKIP01000078.1:2767-14705 GCA_002454335.1 Cytophagaceae bacterium UBA6715
GAAATGGGAGAACATCCCACACGAGCATTATCGCAAAAACCCAATTCCAGCATCGGAGTTGGGTTTGCGCTTTTAAAAGAAGGCAAAGCCGATATTTTCGCATCAGCCGGAAATACTGGAGCCATGATGGTCGGCTCTTTATTCTCAGTTAAAACAATCGAAGGCATTCAACGCCCTGCCATTGCAGGCTTTATTCCACAAACGGATGGTACCCATTCGGTGATGTTGGATATTGGTGCGAATGCAGATTGCAAACCCGAAATGCTTGAGCAATGGGCGGTCCTAGGATCCGTCTATGCCGCGGCTACACGTGGCATCGAACGTCCTCGTGTAGGTTTGTTGAACATCGGAGAAGAGGAACAAAAGGGGTCCATTTTGACCCAAGCGACGTATGCTTTACTTAAAGCAAACGAAAAACTGAATTTTGTTGGGAACCTGGAAGGGAAAGACGTGTTCCGCGGAAAAGCAGACGTGATTGTTACGGATGGTTTTACAGGAAATATCGTTTTGAAAATGGGGGAATCCATTTACAACATCATGAAGGAACAAGGAATGGTCAATGAATTTGTGGACCGGACTAATTACGAAAATTACGGCGGTAGCCCAATCATTGGTATTAATGGAAATGTCATTATTGCACACGGCGCTTCAAGCCCCACGGCCATTATGAACATGATTAAATTATGCCAAAACATAGTAAAATCAGAAGTAGCCAAAAAAATTAAGGCTGCCTTTGAAAACAACTAAGAACACAACATGTCAAATAAAACAAGCGCAGCCATAACCGGCGTGGCAGGATATGTCCCGGATTATGTGCTTACGAATGAAGAGTTAGAAAAACTCGTTGATACAAACGACGAATGGATCACAACCCGTACAGGAATCAAAGAGCGTCGCATTTTAAAAGGCGAAGGTCAAGGAACTTCTGTCATGGGAGCAAAAGCCGTAGAAGAATTATTACGCAAAACGAATACCACGCCAGACCAAGTTGACCTATTAATTTGTGCTACAGTTACCCCGGATTATCTATTTCCTTCAGCATCTAACATGATTTGCAAGGCGGTAGGAATTCGCGAAACAGCATCTTTTGATTTAGCTGCCGCGTGCTCTGGATTCTTAAATGCATTAGCCGTAGGATCAGCTTTCATCGAAGCCGGTCGATATAAAAAAGTGATCATCGTGGGTGCCGATAAAATGTCGGCAATCGTTGACTATACAGACCGTACAACTTGCATACTTTTTGGAGACGGTGCTGCAGCAGTGATGTTGGAACCGAATACTGAAGGCTTAGGCGTTCAAGATTTTATTTTGAAGTCGGACGGTGAAGGTTGCGAAAGTTTAATGCAAAAAGGTGGTGGTAGCGCCTACCCTCCTACGCAGGAAACCGTGGAACAAAAATTACATTACATCCGTCAAGAGGGTCAGGCAGTTTACAAATTTGCTGTCACGCGTATGGCGAATGTGTCAGCGGAGATTATGGAGCGCAATCACTTAGTAGGTGATGATATTCGTTTCTTAGTTCCGCACCAGGCCAACAAGCGTATTATTGATGCGACGGCGAGCCGAATGGGCGTGAGTGAAGATAAGGTAATGTTGAACATTCAAAAATATGGCAACACAACAGCCGCAACGATCCCATTATGTTTATGGGATTATGAAAACCAATTGAAAAAAGGAGATAAATTGATACTTGCTGCCTTCGGGGGTGGCTTTACTTGGGGATCCGCTTATTTAACTTGGGCGTACGATCCGAAATAATTAACAAAACACAATGGCAACTACAGCAGATATTAAAAATGGCATGGTGATTAAGTACAATGACGATTTATATTCGATCATTGAATTCCTTCACGTAAAGCCAGGAAAAGGTCCAGCGTTTGTTCGGACAAAATTACGCTCATTAACTTCGGGCAAGGTAATCGACAATACCTTCAATTCAGGTGTGGCGATTTACCCGGTACGTGTGGAGCGGAGAAAATTCCAATTTATCTACAAGGATGAATTTGGCTTCAACTTCATGGACAATGAATCATTTGAGCAAATCCTATTAGGGGAGAACCTATGTGTAATGGCAGATTTAATGAAAGAGGGACAAGAAGTGGAGATTTTGATCAACACAGAAGATGATTCAGCCTTATCATGCGAGTTGCCTCCCTTTGTGGAATTGAAAGTAACTTACACAGAACCCGGCGTTCGTGGCGATACAGCAAACTCCCCTAAAAAACCCGCAACGGTGGAAACAGGCGCAACCATTACGGTACCTATTTTCATTGAACAAGATGAATTAATCAAAGTAGACACAAGAACTTACTCGTACGCAGAGCGCGTTAAGTAATTTCTACTACATTTGTCAAAACTTAGTAAACGGTCAACCTTTATTATATAACCGAAATGGATACGAAAGAAATACAACGATTACTCGATTATATCGCAAAATCACCTCTTGCAGAAGTAAGTATTGAAACAGAAGGCTTAAAAGTTTCAGTGAAAAAAAATAGCGTAGCAGCACCTAGCGTTACGGTTGCGGCAGCTCCGGCTCCTGTAGCGGCAGCAGCACCCGTTGCAGCAGCTCCGGCAGCTCCGGTGGCGGCACCTGCAGCAGCACCCGTTGCCGATAATTTATACACGGTGAAGTCACCGATGATTGGAACATTCTACCGTGCAGCAGGTCCAGATAAAGAAAATTACGTAGAAGTAGGATCCGAAATCGTACCAGGCAAAACACTTTGTATGGTTGAGGCGATGAAATTGTTTAACGAAATCGATTCAGAAGTATCAGGTAAAATCGTTAAAATATTAGTGGATAATGCAAGCCCAGTGGAGTTTGACCAACCATTATTCTTAGTAGAAAAAGCTTAATTATGAGCCTAGCGCATACCACCTTAGGTTTGAGTATGCGATTAGACAAATCAATTACTATGTTTAAAAAAATACTAATTGCAAACCGCGGAGAGATTGCCTTGCGTATCATCCGTACTTGCAAGGAAATGGGAATAAAAACCGTCGCTGTTTACTCAACGGCTGATCGGGAAAGTTTACACGTACGATTTGCAGATGAGGCCGTTTGTATCGGACCTCCACCAAGCCGTGATTCTTATTTGAGCATTCCAGCTTTAATATCAGCAGCAGAAGTAACTGGCGCAGATGCCATCCACCCTGGTTATGGATTCCTTTCAGAAAATGCGGAATTTTCACGCATCTGTTCGGAACATAGCATCAAGTTTATAGGTGCATCGGCTGAGATGATCAACCAAATGGGGGACAAAGCGACGGCCAAAGATACCATGAAAAAAGCAGGTGTTCCTGTTATTCCAGGTTCTGACGGATTACTTGACACCGTTGAAGAAGCTATTGAATTAGCCAAAGCGATTAAATACCCAGTCATCATCAAGGCAACTGCCGGCGGTGGAGGACGTGGTATGCGGATCATCCGTGAAGAATCTGAATTCCGTAAATTATGGGATGATGCCAAAATGGAAGCAGCAGCGGCATTTGGTAACGATGGCATGTACATGGAGAAATTTGTGGAAGAGCCTCGTCACATTGAAATCCAAGTCGTAGGAGATAAATTTGGTAAAGTATGTCACCTTTCTGAGCGTGACTGTTCGATCCAACGACGTCACCAAAAGTTATGTGAAGAAACACCATCGCCGGCTTTGACAGAGGATCTCCGCAAAAAAATGGGTGAGGCTGCCATTGCAGGTGCGTCAGCTATTGGATATGAAGGTGCAGGTACAATTGAGTTTTTGGTCGACAAAAACGGAGACTTCTACTTCATGGAAATGAATACACGTATCCAAGTGGAGCACCCCATTACGGAAGAAGTAACAGATTTCGATTTGATCAAAGAGCAAATTAAAGTTGCGGCTGGTATCCCTATTTCAGGTCAAAACTACTTCCCGAAATTATACGCGTTAGAGTGTCGGATTAATGCGGAAGATCCTGCGCATGGATTCCGTCCGTCTCCGGGCAAAATTACCAACTTACACCTTCCAGGTGGACACGGTGTCAGAATTGATTCACACGTATATTCAGGTTATACGATCCCGCCAAATTACGATTCGATGATTGCGAAAGTAATCGTAAGTGGCCAAAGCCGCGAAGAGGTATTACTTCGTATGAAGCGCGCGCTCCAAGAATTCGTAATCGAAGGTGTAAAAACAACGATTCCATTCCATATTAAGTTGATGGATGACCCTGGTTTTCAATCAGGTAAGTTCACAACGGCCTTTATGGAGTCATTCGACATGAGTGGAATTTAGGATAAAAAGTGTGTTTAAAGAAAGGAGGCCTACGCCTCCTTTTTTATTGGTAAATATTTTCCACTAGGTATTGCATATTAGTTCTTGATTTTCTAAATTTGCACTCCCATTTTTCGATTGAATGCCCGTTTGAAAGATAAAATAGGTCATAATCAACTCCTTAAGACAAATTCCGTGGTCTTGGTGGAAATGATTCAACAGTTAAACATTATTAATAGTGGATACTTTAAGTTACAAAACGATCTCTGCCAATAAAGCTACAGTTCAAAAGGACTGGGTGGTAGTAGATGCAGAAAACCAAATTTTAGGTCGTCTTTGCTCTGAAATCGCGAAAATCATTCGTGGTAAGCACAAGGCTTCATACACGCCGCACGTAGATTGTGGAGATCAAGTGATCGTAATCAACGCGGACAAAGTTCGTTTGACAGGTAAGAAAATGACTGATAAGGTTTACATCCGTCACACGGGGTATCCAGGTGGTCAACGTTTTGCTACGCCACGTGAGGTTTTAGCTAAAAACCCAAGAGGTGTTGTCGAAGCAGCCGTAAAAGGTATGTTGCCTAAAAATCGTTTAGGACGTGCTTTATTCAACAACTTATTTGTATATGCAGGATCTGAGCATCCACATGCAGCACAACAACCTAAAGAAATCAAGTTTTAACGGACATTACAATGGCAGAAATAACAAGTAAAATCGGAAGAAGAAAGACAGCTATTGCTCGTATTTCCATGACTCCTGGTAAAGGCCAAATCAAAATCAATGGCCGTACATTGACTGATTACTTCCCATCTGAAATTCTTCAGATTGTAGTAAATCAGCCTTTTGCTTTAACGAACACAGTAGGATCATTTGATGTAACAGCTAACGTAGATGGCGGTGGTATCAAAGGACAAGCTGAAGCGCTTCGTTTAGCAATTTCACGCGCACTTCAAACGCAAGATGCTGAATTACGTTCTCCTTTGAAAAAAGAAGGATTCTTAACGCGTGACCCTCGTATGGTTGAGCGTAAGAAACCAGGACGTGCGAAAGCTCGTAAGAGATTCCAATTCTCTAAGCGTTAAGATTGTTCGTGGAAAAGGCTTGTCTGTTGCCGATGCCTTTTCCACATTTTTATTTTTCACATTTTTAAACAACCAAAATGGCACAATTAAGCTACAACGACTTGCTTGATGCAGGCGTTCACTTCGGTCACTTGACACGTAAGTGGGATCCAAAAATGGCTCCATACATCTTTATGGAGAAGAATGGTATCCACATCATTGATCTTAACAAAACAATTTCTAGCCTTGAAGAAGCTTCGCAAGCAATGCGTGCTATCGTTCGTTCTGGTCGCAAGATCATGTTCGTTGCGACAAAAAAACAAGCGCAAGAAATCGTAACTGCAGAAGCAGATAAATTAAAGATGCCATACGTAACTGACCGTTGGTTAGGTGGTATGTTGACAAACTTCGCGACCGTACGCAAGTCGATCAAGAAAATGTCAAGCATCGACAAGATGTTAAAAGACGAAGTTATCGTGAAAACCCTTGCGAAACGTGAGCGTTTAATGATGACTCGTGAGGAGGAGAAATTAAAGCGTGTATTAGGTGGTATCACCGATTTGACTCGTTTACCAGCGGCATTGTTCGTGATTGACGTGAAGCGTGAGCACATCGCTGTATCGGAGGCGAAAAAATTGGGTATCCCCGTTTTCGCAATGTGTGATACAAACTCAAATCCTGAATTAGTTGACTACCCAATCCCAGCGAATGATGATGCATACAAATCAATTGCAATCATCGTAAAAGCTATCAGCAAGGCAATCGAAGAAGGTTTATCTGAGCGTAAGCAAGATAAAGATGATGCGCGTATTGCTGAAGAGGAAGAAGCAAAACGTGCGGTAGACGCAACAGATGCTCAAGAAGCTGCTAAGGTAGCCGCTAAGTACGAAAAAGAAGCAGAACAAGAATAAACAATATTCATATTATGTCAATTACAGCCGCAGACGTTAATAAATTACGCCAAATGACTGGCGCAGGGATGATGGATTGCAAGAAAGCTTTGACTGAAGCCAATGGTGACTTCGAAGCTGCAGTCGATATCCTTCGCAAAGCTGGTCAAAAAGTAGCAGCAAAACGTGCTGACAACGAAACCAACGAAGGTGTCGTGTTAGTAGCAATGAACGCAGATCACTCAAACGGTAAATTAATTGCCCTTGCTTGTGAAACTGAGCCCGTTTCTAAAGTTGAAGATTTCAACAACTTAGCCAAAAACATCCTTGATGCTGCCGTGAAATCTCACGCTCCATCTGCTCATGATTTATTAGCTGAGCCTTTGGCGGATGGTCGTTCGGTAGAAGGACACATCATCGAGCTAACAGGTAAAATTGGTGAGAAAATCACATTAGCTGCTTACGAGAATATCACAGCGGAAAAAGTTGTTTCTTACATCCACTCAAACAACAAAATCGGTGTTTTAGTAGCATTCGAAAATGTTCAAGGATTTGATGTATCTGAAGTAGGTAAGGACATCGCGATGCAAATCACTGCGATGAAACCCGTTGCTTTAGACAAAGACGGTGTTGATGCTGAAACAATCGAACGTGAAATCGAGATCGGAAAAGATCAAGCTCGTCAAGAAGGCAAGCCAGAAGCTATGTTAGAAAAAATCGCTGTAGGTAAATTAGAGAAGTTCTACAAAGAACAAACTTTATTAAACCAACAGTTCGTTAAGGATTCTTCGATCACGATTCGTCAATATGTTGAGTCGGCTCAAAAAGGATTAACAATCGCTTCATTCAAGCGTATTGCTTTAGTCTAATTCTTAATTAAGTATTAAAAAGGTCAGCCCAACAGCTGGCCTTTTTTTGTTGGCTAAATTCTCCCCACCTGCCCCCTCCCCACTTGAATTAATCGGGACAATTTTCTAAATTGTGGTAAAATTTAATTTTAACATTTTCGAACAAAATAAGCTGCAATGGCCCAGATTGTGATATTAGGTGGAGGTGAAAGTGGTGTAGGCGCTGCCTTATTAGCGCAAGCCCAAGGACATCAAGTCTTTCTCTCCGACCAAGGAGAACTCAAGGCCGCTTATCAGTCGGAATTAAGCCAACATCAGATACCCTTCGAGTCAGGCCAACATACCCTCGAGCGTATTTTGCTAGCCGATGAAATTATCATCAGCCCAGGTATTCCTGAAAAATCAGACATCGTTCAAGCTATCAAAAAACAAGGAATATCCCTCGTTTCTGAAATCGAATATGCTGCACGTTATACCGACGCGAAAATTATAGCCATTACCGGTAGTAATGGAAAAACAACGACTACCCTCCTCACCTATCACCTGTTAAAAGAAGCCGGATACCATGTGGGACTGGCTGGGAACATTGGCCAAAGCTTTGCCAAACAAGTATTGGAAAAGTCCTTCGACTGGTATGTCTTGGAAATTTCAAGTTTCCAGCTCGACCGTTGTTTCGATTTCGCACCAGACATTGCCGTATTGGTTAACATTACCCCCGATCACCTCGATCGCTACGAATATAAATTCGAAAACTACATCCACTCAAAATTCCGTATTTTCCAAAATGCGAAAGCAGCAACAACTTGCATCTATTGGGGAGATGATGAAGTAATCCAACAGTACAAGAACTTAATTCCTGGCAACACGCAGAAACAGGAGATTCATTTTGCACCAGCTACCGGAAGCGCGACCATCACTGAACAAGAAATTATTTTCGAGGGAGGCAATATCCAACGGGCATCTGCACCCATTCAAGGCCCTCACAATGCCATGAATATGTCGGCGGCTATTCTCGCAGCTACAGCAGCCGGAGTGAGCTGGGAGGGAATTATTAAGAACTTACCAACTTTCGAAAACGCGCCCCACCGCTTGGAACCTTGCGGGGATTGGAAAGGCGTCCGTTTCATCAATGATTCCAAGGCAACGAATGTAGATGCTGTTTATTATGCATTAAACAGTTTTAATCAACCCATCATCCTGATCATAGGTGGTGTGGACAAGGGCAATGAATACGAAGTCTTAGATACACTCGTGAAAGAAAAAGTAAAAGGAATGATTTGCCTGGGAACGGATAATAGCAAATTAGAAAATCATTTTGGGCAAATGCTATCGCATTTTACCCAAACCGATAAACTAGAAACAGCCGTTCATCAAGCCATGGATTGGGCGAATGCAGGAGACATTATTCTCCTCTCTCCCGCTTGTGCAAGTTTCGACTTATTTAAAAATTACGAGGACCGCGGTGACCAATTCAAGGCTACTGTCAAAAAATTGACCCATGGAAGCTAAAATCACTAAATACATCAAAGAACACTTAGTGGGCGATTACCAAATCTGGTTCATCGTCCTGCTTTTGAACATCTTCGGTTTGTTGATTCAATTTTCAACGAAAAGTCGGATGACCATGAGTGGACCCTTTGAACCTCTCACTTCCATCATTAAAACCATTGCAATCCTGATCGCATCATTTTACCTGATGTCATGGATTTCGCGTCAGAATTATATCAAAATCACGCGATTCGCCAATATTTTTCTATTTCTGTCCTGGGGACTTATTTTATTTGCCTATTTCTTCGGGGAAAGCAAAGGGGGGGCCAGCCGCTGGATCAACTTGGGTTTTGTGTCGTTCATGCCTTCTGATATGGCGAAATTATGTTTGACAGCTAGTTTAGCGAAAATATTTTCAACCCGACAAGCCGACCAAAGTCAATACAACATTGCGACAGCTATCGTAATTCTAATTTTGATTGGGGTTACCTGTTTCTTAATTATGTTGTCAAATTTCTCGACAAGTATCTTGATTTTCATGACGAGTATTGTCTTGATGTTTTTTGGTCGGGTACCCATCAAATACATCAGCGGCATCGTAGGCATCGTAGCCTTTATTGCCGTCATGGTGGTTTCCTTGGGAATTGGCCAACGTGCCGCGACGGTACGTTCTCGTATTGCTACCTTCATTACGCGAGTCAGCGAACACGATAAATCGAAGCTGAAGGAGATGAATAAGAGCGATGAAAACTACCAAATCAACTTGAGTAAATATGCGATTTCGACGGGCGCGCTCATTCCGAAAGGACCTGGAAATAGTCAATATCGTTACTTATTATCGCAAGCGGAATCTGATTTTATTTACGCGATTATCTTAGAAGAATATGGCCTATTTATGGGAATTCTCATTCCTCTATTTTTCCTGTGGTTTATGTGGCGAGGTTCATCCGTCATCCGATATAGTGGCAAGCCCCTCGGGGGATTGCTCTCAGCGGGGTTAACCTTTTCGATTGTTATTCAAGCATTCATTAATATGTTGGTAGCCGTAGGAGCTGGTCCGGTAACGGGTCAACCCTTACCCATGATTTCCGCAGGTGGAACTTCATTGGTATTTACAGCCATCAGCATAGGACTTATTCTATCCATTAGCCGCGATAAGGAAATGGAAACTAAAATTTAATTACTTTGAGTATCAAGCGCGTTATTATTTCAGGAGGAGGAACAGGAGGACACATCTACCCAGCAATTGCCATTGCAGCTGCGTTAAAAGAAATCGATCCAACGATCGAATTCTTATTCGTAGGTGCGGAAGGTAAAATGGAAATGGAAAAAGTTCCCAAAGCGGGTTTCAAGATTATCGGCCTACCGATCGTCGGCATCAACCGCGCACATCTTCTGAAAAACTTATTATTTCCTGTGAAATTGGCCAAAAGTCTGCGTAAGGCATTCCAAATCCTAGCCGATTTCAAACCTGATGTGGCTATCGGCGTAGGTGGCTATGCTTCTGGCCCTATGTTATTAGCGGCTTGGGCAAAAGGTATCCCATTTTATATCCAGGAGCAAAATTCCTATGCTGGGATTACGAACAAAGCCTTAAGCTCAAAAGCCAAGCAAATATTTGTTGCCTACCCGGGCATGGAGAAATTTTTCAGCCCATCTAAATTAATTCTCTCGGGCAACCCCGTTCGAAAAGATTTAATCGATATTTCTGGAAAGAAAGCGGCTGCGGCTAAATTATTCGGTTTATCCTCAGAAAAACCCACGATCTTAATCATTGGCGGAAGCCAAGGCGCGCGCAGCATCAATCAAGCGATTTTAAACGGACTTGAGGCTCTGGCGGCGTCGGATGTACAAATCGTTTGGCAAACAGGTGTTAGTTTTGAATCTGAGGCCAAATCAGCCTGCGAGAAATTTCCAGCATTGACATCCTATGTCTCAGCATTTATTTACGAAATGGATTTGGCGTATGCCATCGCCGATTTAGTGGTATCTCGTGCGGGAGCTCTATCCGTTTCTGAAATTTGTTTGGCAGGAAAACCTAGCATTTTGGTACCATTCCCGAATGCAGCGGAAGACCACCAAACGGAAAATGCGAAAAGCCTCGTGCAAGAAAATGCAGCCATTTTAGTGCTAGATGCACAAGCGAAGGAAAACTTAGTTCCGACAGCGCTAAAAACGTTGGCTGATAAAACGTTATTGACAACCTTGGCTGAAAATAGTTTTGGCATGGGAAAACCCAAAGCTGCCCAAGAAATTGCAGAAACCATTCTAAAAAATTCCACATGCGCATAGATATCAAATTAGCCGAGCTGAAACAAGTATATTTTTTAGGAATCGGTGGGATTGGTATGTCGGCACTTGCGCGCTGGTTCCTGCAAAATGGATTTCCAGTGGCTGGCTATGACAAAACAGAAAGCCCTCTGACAAAAACGCTTGTTGAAGAAGGCATGGACATTCATTACAGCGATGATGTTTCTTTGATTCCGTCCATTTGTTTAGAAAACCCGGCGGCTTGCTTATTCATTTACACACCGGCAATTCCAGCCGACCATATCGAGAAAAACTACTTGTTGGGAAGAGGAATTACCCTGTGGAAACGTTCGCAGATTCTTGGATGGATGACCGAACAAATCCCGACACTCGCTGTCGCAGGAACGCATGGGAAAACGACTACATCTTCTCTATTGACCCATTTATTGGTTCACGCAGATAAAAATGTTACGGCTTTTTTAGGAGGAATTACCCAAAACTATGGGACAAATTTCATCCCAAATAAAGGGCAAGAAAATATCGTGTCCGTTGTGGAAGCAGATGAATATGATCGTTCCTTTTTGACCTTGTATCCACAAGCAGCCGTTGTTACCTCAACCGATGCAGATCATTTGGATATTTATGGCGCGGCAGAACAAGTACTCGAATCATTCCAATTATTTGTTGACCAAATTAAGCCCGAAGGCTTTTTCATTCAAAAAGCCGGATTAAATTTGAAAGGACCTGCAGATTCGAAAACTTTTGGAATCGAACAAGGCGACTACCAAGCGAAAAATATTCGCATTGAAAATCACCGTATGGTATTTGATATGCTTTACCCCGGCGGTAGCATCAGCAATATTCCGATGCGCATTCCAGGATTTCATAACATAGAAAATGCTTTAGCGGCGGCAGCTTTGGCCATGTACCACGGACTTACACCGGAAGAAGTAAAAGAAGGCATCGCGAGCTTTAAAGGAGTCAAACGTCGCTTTGAATACCACGTAGAAACGCCAGAACATGTGCTAATTGACGACTATGCACACCATCCAACGGAAATTACGGCTTGTTTGAAGTCGGTGAAGGCTTTGTATCCCAACGAAAAATTGGTTGCCGTTTTTCAACCTCACCTATTTTCAAGAACCCGTGATTTTTTAGC
>DKIP01000078.1:14898-28711 GCA_002454335.1 Cytophagaceae bacterium UBA6715
ATGGGAGCTGGAGATATCGACTTGCTTTTGAATGATTTAAAAATGGCCGTAACTTCGTAGGATATTTTATCATGAGTCAGAAAATTCGAATTGATTTCGCGCGTGTCAAAAAGCTAATCACCCTGGTGATATTAGCTGGCTTGGCCATTGGCGCAATCATATTCGCAGAGATGAATTATCGGGAAATCAAATGTACCGGCATCGTCATTAAATTAGACTCAGAGAATGAACGACCACTTTTAAGCAAGCAGGACATCAACGTTATGGTGACGAATCAGGGAACGGACTATTTCGTCGACAAGCCCCTAGATGAAATTTCCTTGCACAAAATCGAACAGCGTGTCAAGAAAATCCCGCTTGTTAAATCTTGTGAGGCGCATCACGATTTCAGTGGGAAAATTATTGTTTCCGTCAAAGAATATCGCCCCATTGCACGTATTCTACATTTTACGTCGGGAGAATCGAATTACAAGGATCAATATGTCACCCATGAGGGAAAATTCATCGGGACAAGTTCTTTGTTTACGCCGCGCGTGCTGATTGCATCGGGTCCCTTTTTTACAGGCAAACGCAAAGACTTATTGGACGAACGAGGCAAGACCTTAATCCCCTTATTTGAATTCATTAATAACGATGATTTCTGGCGTGCTCAGATAACGCAAGTTATCGTTGCGGCAGATGGTGGAGTAGTCCTTATCCCTGCTATGGGACAAACGTATATAGACTTTGGTTTACCTATTAAAATTGAGACCAAATTCAAAAAATTAGCTTTGTTTTACAAGAAAATTATCCCCAATAAAGGGTGGAATACATACCATTGGGTACACCTGAAATATAAGAATCAGGTAATTTGTGATTAATTGCCTAATTTTATATTTTAGTAGAATTCAACATACTTACAGTTCTTATTTTATATGCGAAACGATTTAATCATTGGTCTAGATATTGGTAGTTCATCTGTACGCGCTGTAGCTGGCAAGCAATCAGCAAATGGTACGTTGGAAATCGTCGCTACTGGATCTTCAAGTACATCTGGGTATATTTTACACGGGGAAATCGTTAACATCAATAAGACATCAACGGCTATTGCAGACGCCATTAATCAAATTGCGCAGGCATTACCCGGAAAGTCAAAAGAATATTATTTCTCTTCGAATCTATCGGGCAGTCATATCAAAGTAACACCTTTTACGATCTCGAAAACGCGCAAAAACGCATCCGAACCGGTAGCGGTTAAGGATATTCTTGATATCACTGAAGAAGCCAAAAAGAATGTCGCAGAGAAAAATCCTTGCGTATTACATACGCTTCCGATTGGCTTTAAGGTGGGAAATCTTCCCGAAACCTTAGAACCTATTGGTCAAATTGGCGCTACGATTCAAGGAAATTTCATGGTTATCACGGCCCAATTGGACAAATTTGAACTATTTAGCCGAACCTTAAAATCTGCTGAGTCAGATCATATCAAAGGAGGTAATTTATATTTTAGCCCATTAGCGAGTTCAAGTTCCGTTTTAAATGCAGATGAAAAACAACAAGGAGTCGTTTTAGTTGACATTGGAAGTGGCACTACAGAAATCAGCATCTATCAAAACAAACGCCTAAAACATGCTACCGTTTTGAACTGGGGTGGTGATCGCATCACAGAAGATATACGTCTAGGGCTAGACGTAACATCTGAACATGCAGAGGCATTGAAAACAAGATTTGGAACCGCACTACATCGCTTAATCGATTTAAATGAAGTGGTATTGATTCCAGGTATTGCAGGAAGAAAACCAACACCCATTTCTGTTAAAAACGTTGCGATCATCATTGAGGAGCGCATGAAAGAATTAGCAGCGATTGTCATGGCTGAAATCCAAAAAACAACCCAATCCCAACTCTTGCGTGGTGGTATTGTCCTTTGTGGTGGTGGAGCTCAATTACCCGATCTCGACGATTTGTTCCAAAAAGTGACAGGCTTAGAAACACGTATTGGTTTACCTGACGCAACGGCTGCGTTTGGCTTAACAACAGACATTAAAGACCCTGCATTCGCCACATCGATAGGGTTAGTGCAAGTATATTTTGATCAAATTAATGCTGCTGAAGAAAGCACGGAAGAAGTGCCTAATATCCCTTCTTCACAGCCAAGTCCACCCGATCGAACCAAGCCGAAACCTCCGAGCATCAAGGATATTTTTGGTCGCTTGGTCGACTCCTTAGTGGGTACCGAAGGTGATGATGGCGGAAGCTATTAATCAACATATAAAAAAAGGCGCTACGAATAGCGCCTTTTTTTTATGCTTTGGGAGGTCTTTTCTTCCAGACCTTCTTCTTTCCTTTAAATCCACCACCTCCTGATTTGAATGCCTTCGCCTCGCCAGGATTGTAAGCAGGCGTTTCGCCAAATTCCTCTGGTACAGGAGATTTCGTTACTTCCTTTTCCAATAATCGTTCGATAGCTGCGAATTTACGTTGCTCTGCTTCCGTAATCAAGGTATATGCCGTTCCTTTGGTTTGGGCACGGGCCGTCCGACCAATCCGGTGAACATAATCCTCTCCATCGTTTGGAACATCATAATTGATAACTAATTCGATTTCATCGATGTCAATTCCCCGACTCAAAATATCCGTAGCCACAAGGATTTTAGTCTTCTTATTCCGGAAATCCTGCAATACTTGCTCCCGTACATCTTGTTCTAAATCGGAATGAATTTCTTCTACCGAGAAACGAGCCCGTTTCAAATCAGAGGTTAAGGATTTCACATTTTGCTTACGAGAACAGAATACAATGACGCGGGTATAATCTTGGCGCTTCAATAAATGTTTCACCAATGCACTTTTTTGCTTCTCATACACCACAAATGCCTCCTGAACAATAGCCTCAGGTGGTTTAGAAACCGCGATCGTTACCTCGAAAGGGTCTTGCATTAATTTTCGAGCGAGGTCACGCATTTTGGGTGGCATCGTCGCGGAAAATAAAAGGTTTTGACGCTCCTTGGGTAAATATCCCGTAATCTTCATCAGATCGTCATGGAAACCCATGTCCAACATGCGATCCGCCTCGTCCAAGACTAAATACTTCACATGCTTCAAGTCGACATACCCCATATTCAAATGGGCAATCATGCGACCTGGTGTGCAAACAACCAATTCAACCCCAGAAGTCAATGCGGTCTTTTCCGTGGTAAAGGAATTTCCATCACCACCGCCATAAACGGGCATGCAACTCACATGGGTAAAATAGCCTAATCCTTCCATATTCCCAGCAATTTGAACAGCCAGTTCACGGGTAGGGACAATGATCAATGCATTAATGTGATTTTCGGAATGTTCCTCCGTCAATAATTTATGGATAATCGGCAACAAAAACGCCGCCGTTTTTCCCGTACCCGTCTGAGCCGATGCCAGAACATCGCGTCCGGCTAAAATGGGCTTCATCACCTGCTCTTGTACAGGAGTGGCCGTCTTATAGCCCATGGATTCGATCCCCTCTAATAATTTTTCGGCTAAGCCTAGTTCTCTGAATGTCAAAATGTTTTTATTTGTAGATAGTCGCTAGTCACTAGTCGCTAGTCCATGATTTCTTAACCCTTAACTGATAACTCTTCACTCTTACCTCCTTAATACCCCATCTCCCGCTCAATCAACTGAATCAAAATATGAATCACTTTGATATGAATCTCTTGAATCCGATCAGCATAACCGAAATGATCAACGCGCACCTCGAAAACATGGTCGAATGCTGCTAATTGGCCACCGTCTTTGCCTGTCAATAAAACCACAGCCATTCCTTTCGCCTGAGCAGCTTTCACCGCCTCAATAATATTGGCTGAATTACCACTCGTTGATATACCAAACAGAACATCCCCCGCATTTCCTAAGCCCTCTATAAAGCGAGAAAAGACATAATTATAGCCAAAATCATTACTCACACAGGAAATGTGTGATGGGTCAGAAATCGCCATCGCAGCCAATGCTGGACGGTTTTCCCGGTAACGTCCCGATAATTCTTCCGCAAAATGCATCGCGTCGCAATGACTACCCCCATTCCCACAGGCAATAATCTTTTTGCCTTGTTGGAGCGCACCCACTAAACAATTAGCTGCTTTTTCGATGGATTCTATCTTAGCAGGATTGCTAAAAAACTGCTCTAAAACCTGTTGGGCTTCCTGAAGATTGGCTTGAATGATATCTTTCAACTGCGTTTAATTTTGCGTAAAGATACGCATAATTTAAAAATCCCCACCGGCTCCGCCTCCACCAAAATCTCCACCCCCAAAACCGCCGAAATCAAAGCCTCCGCCTCCCGAAGATCCACCCCGGTCATATCCACCGCCGCCTAAGAATATCGGAGGAAAAAACATGCCACCTCCACGAGAACCTGGTCCTGATCCTCCGCCCTTGTTTTTAACTGCCCGAATGATGTTTATGATGATAATGATTAAGAAAACAATTATAAATACAGGAATTCCTGATGGCTCATCAGAACCATCCGACTGGAATTGCCCACTGGCCCTTTGCATCATTTCTGTCGTCGCAGCATCCAAACCATTGTAATAATCGCCACGTTTGAAATACGGTTTTAAAATTCGATTGATGATTCGTTTACAAATCGCATCTGGCAATACATCTTCGATACCACGCCCCGTGACAATCCGAATTTTACGATTGTCCATAGATACCAAAATAACAACACCGTTATTCTTTCCTTTTTGACCAACACCCCAACCCTTACCGATCGCCATGGCATAATCATAAGGATCAGTATCTCCCGTGGTAGGAACTAAAACGATCGCAAATTGTGTCGAGGTAGAATCGGCATAGCCACGTAGTTTCTGCTCCAATTGTTGGGCTTCGTTAGCTTGCAACAAGCTGGCTTGATCCAACAAATACCCGTTGGGCTTTGCAGGAATATCTTGCCCCCAAAGGGTCAAGGAAAGCAATAAAAATCCAATAATTAACCTGAAACTATTCCCCATACGACAACTCATCCGATAATTCATTCACATCATCCCGCTGGTACGGAAAATAAATGGCTAAGGCCTCCCCGATCCGACGAACGCCTAAGGCAAGTCCGGCACCGAATTCTTCCTTTGCTAATAAAGGGCGCATCTCATCCCGAATCGTTTCCCAAAATTCAAGAGGAACGTTGGCATCAATTCCTTTATCCCCAATGATCGAAAATTTACGATCCTTCACGGCTAAATAAATCAAAACACCATTCTGCAAATCGGTTTTTTGCATACCTAATTGAAAAAAGAGCACCTTCGATCGCTCGATCGGGTGCCCTTCACAACGACTTTCCACGTGTACACGAATTTCCCCAGAAGTCTTTTTTTCTGCCTCCTGAATCGCTTGAATAATTTCCGCCTCGTGTGCTGCGCTTAATTGCATCTTATTTCTTCTCGTCGAAATTTACCTCAGGTGCTTTCTCAGAACCTGCTTCCGCTTGGAAGAATCCTTTCTCTGTAAAACCAGAGAACGAAGCGATTAAACTATTCGGGAATGTAACGATTAAGGAATTATATCCTTTGACCGAATCATTAAAACGATCACGCTCTTCCTTGATGCGATTTTCTGTTCCTTCCAATTGCGCTTGAAGCTCAGAGAAATTCTCAGTAGCTTTCAATTGCGGATAGTTTTCAGCCACCACCATCAAACGTGATAATGCGCCTCCTAAGGAAGATTGAGCCGCTTGGTATTTTTGCATATTCTCAGGACTTAAGTCCTTGGAATCTAATTTCATTTGTGTCGCAGAAGCACGCGCTTCAATTACTGCTGTCAACGTAGATTTCTCGAAGTTCGCAACCCCCTGAACGGTTTTAACCAAATTAGGGATCAAATCCGCACGACGCTGATAAGCACTTTGCACATTCGCCCATGAAGCCTTCACCTCCTGGTCACTCGTCGCCATACTGTTACGCGCACCTACCCCCCAAAAAATAACCAAAGCAATTACGCCTAATACAATCCAAATTTTCTTGTTCATCGTTTAAAAAATTAAAGGTTTGTTGTTTGGCAAAGGTATAAATAATTCGATATGCCTTGCCAATTTTTACATCAAAATGCTTTTTCGAGGATAAACGTTCCTTTTCACTCCATAAATTTATTTTTAACTTGTATCCATGTTACAAAATCTACCCAATCCACCTCAAGCAAAGCAAGTTCCCAAGGAATTAACGATACACGGCGATGTCCGACAAGACCCCTATTTTTGGCTTAATAATCCCGAAGACCCTGAGGTCATCGATTACCTAAACCAAGAAAATAGCTATACCGAAAGCGTTCTCAAATCCACAGAAGCGCTTCAAAACGAATTGTTTGAAGAGATGAAAGGGCGCATGGTGGCAGATGAACAATCTGTCCCCTACTTCAATGGCAAGGATTGGTTCTACCACCGCTATGAAACGGGCGGTGAATACCCTATTTATTGTCGGAAGAAAGGCTCATTAGATGCTCCTGAAGAAATCCTCCTCCATGGAAACCAATTAGGCAAAGAGGAGGCCTATTTCGCCGTAGGCGGTTTGGCATTATCCGATAACGAGCAAATTCTCGCCTACGCAACCGATACAGTGAGTCGGCGGAATTACACCGTTCACTTTAAAAACCTTGCGACGGGCGAATTGCTTCCCGACAAAATTGAAAATACAGAAGGTGGATCTTATGCGTGGTCGGCGGATTCAACCTACTTCTTCTATCTACTTCGCGATCCACAAACTTTATTGGCCTCGAAAATATTCCGACATAAACTTGGCACACCGAGCAGCGAAGATGTTTTGGTCTATGAGGAAAAGAACGAAGAATGCTACATGGGTTTGAGCAGAAGCAAGTCGAAGGAATATATTTTCTCGGTCTCCAGCCAACAAGGCGTATATTCGGAATATCGGATTTTGAAAACAAATAACCCGACGGGCAATTTCGAAGTGTTTCAGCCGGGAGAACGTGGTTTGGAATATTTCATTGAACATCAAGAAGATCGCTTTTTAATTCGAACAAATCATCAGGATTCGACCAATTTTCAACTGATGGCTTGTCGTGTTGATGGCCCTACGGACAAATCAGCATGGGAAACTGTCGTTCCGCATCGCCCTGATGTTTTTCTAGAGGATTTTGATGCGACAACGGAATGGATTGCTTTGGAAGTCAAAACAAATGGGCTTTCTAAATTACAATATATACAAGGCGAATCAAACGAATTCATTCGCATGGATGAGGAAGTATTCCAAGTTAATATCGGCATCAATGGGGATTACCGAGCTAAAACCCTTCGCTACAATTATACGTCATTGACCTGCCCAAATTCCGTTTTGGAATATGATGGCATAACAAAAAAATCTACCTTGTTAAAGGAGGACCGTGTCCAGGGTGGTTTTGACAAAAACGAATATCAATCCGAGCGATTATGGGCTACCGCCCGCGATGGGGTGAAAGTACCTATTTCATTGGTTTATAAAAAAGGCTATCAAAAAGGTCCTTTATTACTCTATGCCTACGGTTCTTATGGTTACAGCATGGATCCATATTTTTCATCAAGTCGTTTATCGCTATTGAATCGAGGTTTTGCCTTTGCGATTGCGCACATTCGTGGTGGGCAAGAAATGGGGAGACACTGGTATGAGGATGGAAAAATGATGCGAAAAATGAATACATTCACGGATTTCATCGATTGTGGAAAATATTTGATCGACATCGGAAAGGTGGAAGCGCATCGCTTATATGCCCAAGGTGGTTCTGCAGGCGGCATGCTCATGGGTGGAATTATCAATATGGCTCCTAACCTATTTGCCGGTGTCATAGCGGCGGTTCCTTTTGTGGATGTAGTCACCACGATGTTAGACGAAACGATTCCGTTGACAACGGGGGAATGGGAAGAATGGGGAAATCCGAAAAAAGAAGAACATTACCATTATATGAAATCCTATTCGCCTTATGACAATGTGGTGTCGCAGGATTATCCACATTTATTTGTGACGACAGGCTTACATGATTCTCAAGTACAATATTGGGAACCTGCCAAATGGGTGGCCAAATTGCGAAAAACAAAGACCGACAATCATATCTTGTTACTGGATTGCGACATGTCGGCAGGACACGGTGGCGCCTCTGGACGTTACAAACGCTTCAAAGATATTGCGAAGGATTATGCGTTTTTGATTGGGATTAATGAGCTAATTTCTGCGCAATAAGCATGCGGTCATTGCCATGAAAGTCTTTGAGCAATTGAATATTTTCAAAACCCTGTGCTTCTGCAAGGGCAACATTTTGTGCACCAAAAGCCCGGTTGATTTCAAAACAAAGAAATCCTCCGGGTATTAACCGCTGCTGAGCCATTTCGCCAATCACTCGATAGAAAACAAGCGGATCTTCATCCGACACAAATAAGGCCAAATGAGGTTCGTGGTCCAGGACATGTGATTCCATGTCGGCCTTTTCAGCCTCCAACACATAGGGTGGATTGGAGACAATGATATCCCAGACATTTGCGTCCTTCGTCCAATCGAAAACATCTTGATGTTTAAAGTTGACTTGCGCCCCTAATTGGTCCGCATTTTCTTGTGCTTTTAATATAGCCTCTGGAGCGACATCCCAAGCGCTAACTGCTGCAAGTGGTGCATCTAATGCAAGCGAAATAGCTATGCATCCGGAACCCGTTCCGATATCCAACACGCATTTTTTTTCATTTCCGATGAGATTCAATACCTGACTAACCAGCTCCTCTGTTTCTGGTCGGGGAATAAGTGTCGCCGCATTCAAAGAAAAGAGTCGGTCGAAAAAATAAGCCTTCCCTGTCACGTATTGTAGGGGTTCCCCGGCAGCGAGTCGGGCTAAATCTTCCGCAAAACCAACAGGCTCTTCGACGGCTTTATCCATCAAAATATCCAAGGTATTGATCGAACAACGCATGTTAAGGTAGGCATGCGAAATGGCCCTAGCTTCATTTAAAGGGTATTTCGAGGCAATCGCTTGCTGAATTTGTTGAGATAATGCGTTTACTGATACAAGGGACATACGTGTTTTTTCGTTATGCTTAGGGCCTTTAGCTTTGCCAAACCTTAAAGGATTGGCAAAGCTACGGAAAGCAAGGCTGTTTGGCAACGTAAAAAAATATCCTATATTTGATACGTAAAATCCTATTACCTATGAACATAAACAGACGGGACGCCATTCAGCGACTCAGTATTTTAATGGGCGGCATGATTTCCGCACCTGCGATGGCTGGGCTCAATGGACAAAAACCCCATGCTACTTTTGTGCAATTTTCAGTCGCGCAAGAATCGTTAGTTGCTGAAATTGCTGATACCATTATCCCAACAACCGACACACCGGGCGCCAAAGCGGCGGGCGTAGAAAAATTCATCTTACGTGTCGTTCAAGATTGTTATCCAGAAGCCAGCCAAAAAGCATTCGCTGAAGGCTTAGCTAAATTGGACTCCGATTGCCAAGCACGTTTTGGCAAAGGTTTCATCGAGGCTTCTAGCACACAACGCAAAGAAGCTTTAACAACTTGTATGTTGGAATCCGATGCGAATCGAAAAAGCAAAAAAGGGCAACCCACTTTCTTCTTTATGATCAAAGAATTAACGACAACAGGCTATTTCACTTCGGAAATCGGAGCGACAAAAGCATTAGAATACTTGCCTATTCCGGGCAAATTTGACGGCTGTATGCCATTATCACCATCACAAAAAACTTGGGCACTATGAATCTGAACATTGACGCAATTAAATCCATGACTTATGACGCAATCGTTGTAGGATCTGGCGTTTCGGGTGGATATGCAGCCAAAGAACTAACTGAAAAAGGTCTGCGTGTCCTTGTCCTTGAAAAAGGAAAGAAATTCGACCATGTAACGGCTTACGAACCGAGTTATAAAGATCCTTGGGATTTTAAATACAATGGTTTATTGACCAACGAGCAAAAAGCTTCACACCCGAAACTATCCCGCGATTATCCCTACAACGAGATGACCGAGAAATATTGGATGAATGATTCCGATTCGTTATATAAAGAGGTTAAACGATTCGATTGGTTCCGTCCTGATATCGTAGGTGGTAAATCCATTATGTGGGGTCGACAAACTTATCGTTTATCGGACATCGACTTTGAGGCCAACCTAAAAGATGGCATCGCGGTGGATTGGCCAATCCGTTACAAGGACATCGCACCTTGGTATTCCTACGTTGAAAAACACGTGGGAATTTCGGGTGAGGCATTGGGATTACCTCAATTACCCGATTCGGAATTTTTGAAGCCGATGGACATGTACTGCGTGGAAAAAGAGGTGCGCAAACGAATTGAGAAGAATTTCCCGGGCCGTAACATGACGATTGGTCGGGTGGCCAACTTATCTGAAGCCAAAGAAGCGCAATTGAAAATTGGTCGGTCTGCTTGTCAATACCGCAATAAATGCCGTTTAGGATGTCCTTATGGCGCATATTTCAGTACGCAATCTTGTACCTTACCACCTGCTGCAAAAACGGGATTATTGACCTTGCGTCCGGATTCTGTTGTTTCGGAAATCTTGTTTGATAATGCCAAACAAAAAGCAACGGGTGTGCGTGTTATCGATACGGTGACCAAAGATGTGCGCGAATACTTTGCGAAAATTATCTTTGTTTGTGGTTCTACCGTAGCTACGACAGCCTTATTATTGAACTCGAAATCATCCCGTTTCCAAAATGGATTAGGAAATGATTCAGGTGAATTAGGACACAACTTGATGGATCACCACTTCCGCGTGGGTGCTGCTGGTACTTGGGAAGGCGATGAAGATAAATACTACATTGGCCGTCGGGCAAATGGAATTTACATTCCACGTTACCGGAACATTGGCAATGACAAACGTGATTATTTACGGGGATTTGGCTACCAGGGTGGTGGCTCGCGTCAAAGCTGGAACCGCGGCGTAAATGACATGAGCTTCGGTGCAGATTACAAAGATGCAATGACGAAACCAGGCCCATGGACCATGAACTTGGGTGGCTTTGGTGAGACATTGCCATACCATGAAAATAAAATGTATTTGGATCCTACCACAAAAGACAAGTGGGGCATTCCAGTCGTTGTATTTGACGCAGAATTCAAAGAAAATGAAATGAAGATGCGGAAAGATATGATGGAAGATGCCAAAGAGATGTTGGAAAGTGCCGGCTTGAAAAATGTTCGCGCGTTCGACAATGGCTCTTACCCGGGAATGGCAATTCACGAAATGGGAACTGCACGCATGGGACGCGATCCAAAAACATCGGTATTAAATGCTAATAACCAAATGCACGCTGTAAAGAACGTATTCGTCACAGATGGCGCATGTATGACCTCTACGTCTTGCGTGAATCCATCGTTGACCTATATGGCCTTGACGGCTCGTGCCGCCGACTTTGCCGTAAAAGAAAGTAAAAAGAAACACCTGTAATGAAAATGGGCTTCGGCCCATTTTTTTTGAGCTATGAAAAAACTACTTGGAATAATTGGCCTCCTGAGTCTATCGGTCAGCGCCATGGCGCAATACCAGACAATCGGCAAAATCCATCGCTATGATGCGGGCTTAGATGCTTTGCTAGATACCACAACCAAAATCGAAATTGTGGCTCAGGGATTTACTTGGTCGGAAGGCCCAGTTTGGGTGAAAAAAGAAGGCTATTTGCTTTTCACGGATGTTCCCGAAAATACCATTCATAAATGGTCGGAGGCAAAAGGGCTCGAAGTATTCTTGAAACCATCCGGATACACCGGCACGGGCGTTTATTCCGAAGAACCTGGCGCCAATGGGTTAATCATTAACACAAAAGGTAACTTAGTCTCCTGCGAACATGGGGATCGTCGGATTGCGGAAATGCCTTTGCACCATCCAGAGCAGAAAAAAACCTTGGCACATACGTACGAAGGAAAGCAATTAAATAGTCCTAACGATTTGGTTCAGAAAAAATCGGGGGATTATTATTTTACTGATCCACCCTACGGATTACCTGGAAGAGGAAAACCCGAACCTGCCAAAGAACTCGATTTTCAGGGAGTCTATCGTATTGACACAAAAGGTCAGACGAGTTTACAGATCAAGGATTTAGGTCGGCCGAATGGCCTCGCATTCAATCCCGATGAAAGCATCTTGTATGTGGGCACCTCGGAACCTCCTACCTACATCAAGGCCTACTCGGTCGACAAGCAAGGTAACTTGGGAGAAGGACGAGTTTTTTTCGATGCAGCCGAATTGGCTAAACAAGGCATCCGTGGAGGGTATGACGGCATGAAAGTGGATCCCAAAGGAAATGTCTGGACAACGGGTCCCGGCGGAGTTCTCATCATCAATGCCGAGGGAAAACTATTAGGTAGAATCGCCACAGGAAATCGGAATTCAAATGTGGCCTTTGGAGGAAGCGACGGAAAATACTTGTTCATCACCTCCGACATGAACCTATTACGTATTAAACTAAAATAGGGGGCTCGTGCCCCCTATTTCTTTATAATTCTTTGATCTTAATGTTACGATACCAAACAGGATTTCCGTGATCTTGCAAAGCAATGCGCCCCTGCATATTCACGCCAAAACCTGGCATCGTTTTGAATTTGGATCCAGCAATCATGGCTTTCCAATTCGCATCATCCGTACGCGTCTCCACGACTTTCGAACCATTTAAATACAATTGCAATAATCCACGGTTATTAACAATCCGTGCAGTATTCCATTCGCCTACCGGCTTCGTTACATTCACAGACGACTTGATTAAGTCATATAAGTCCCCTGAATTATGTTTGTTAATCTTTCCATCGGGATGGCCCGCATCGTCAAGCACTTGCATTTCAGGTCCTGTGTTATAGGTACTGTGGTATTTTACGGGATCTTCCGTGACATTAAAAATGATACCGCTGTTACCGTTGGGAGATATTTTCCAATCGACAGAAAAATCATAATTCACATATTCCGCGTCAGTAATTAAATCCCCGCCGTCTTTCGCTGCTAAATCAAATCCGATAACCCCGTCCGTAATAGTCCAAGATGCCCCTACTTTTCCGGGTTTTCCATAGGTATGCCAACCAGCAAAGGTTTTCCCATCAAACAACAATTTAAACCCGTCTTTCTTTTCTTGCTTGGAAAGTGCGTTTAGTCCTTGCCCAAATGCCATCAAACCAGATGCCATGCAAGCACAAATCAATATCAATTTTTTCATGTGGATAAATAAGTTTAGGAATTACAATACTAAAAAAAGAATTCAATACTTGTATCCCGCCTGCATGAAATTCCCACTGAAGCTGCAAATTAATTCGTAAATTGCATGCTTATTCAACATACGCATGAAAACCAAAGTAAGCCCCAAGCCATCCATTAACATCGTTACGCTCGGTTGTTCTAAAAACTTAGTGGACTCCGAAGTCCTTTTTACACAATTAAAAGGTAACGGTTTAGATGTAACGCATGAAGCGAAAAAAGACAAGGCAAACATTGTTGTGGTAAACACATGCGGGTTTATTGACAATGCCAAACAAGAATCCATCGATACCATTTTGCGTTATGCAGATGCCAAAGAGGCCGGTAAGATTGATAAATTATATGTAACAGGTTGCCTTTCGCATCGCTACAAAGACGATTTGGAGAAAGAAATACCGATGGTCGATTCATTTTTTGGAACCAATGAGTTGCCTCGCTTGCTGAAAGCACTGAAGGCCGACTACAAGCACGAACTTGTCGGAGAGCGTTTATTGACAACGCCAGCACATTACGCTTATTTAAAGATTGCGGAAGGTTGCGACCGACCATGCAGTTTCTGTGCGATTCCCTTGATGCGTGGCGGACACGTTTCACGTCCCATGGATGAATTGGTCAAAGAGG
>DKIP01000063.1:0-351 GCA_002454335.1 Cytophagaceae bacterium UBA6715
ATAGGCCTCTTCATTCATGTAACCTAACATCAAGACCTTCAAGGTGCTTGCATCTTGAATAATGGCAGGTACTAATCCTTTGGAAAAATCGGGTTGTAAACTCATAAGGGTTAAATTAGTATATCCGCATCGGAATTCCTTTGCCTGATAAATATTTTTTCAATTCAATAATCTCAATTTCCTTGAAGTGGAAAATACTCGCTGCCAAACCAGCATCCGCCTTTCCCTCCGTAAACACCTCATAAAAATGCTCCATGCTGCCCGCACCACCTGAGGCGATAATGGGAATGGAAGATTGCGATGAAACCCGACTCGTCAAGTCGTTCGCGAAGCCAGCTTTGGTTCCATCTG
>DKIP01000063.1:491-5589 GCA_002454335.1 Cytophagaceae bacterium UBA6715
GCCGTCAACAAAGCGCGTATCAATCGCCACGATGATGCATTGTGACCCAAATTGCAAGGCTAATTCGTCCACTAATTCTGGCCGACGAACCGCCGATGAATTAATCGAAACCTTATCCGCACCCGCATTCAATAAGGCAGAAACGTCCTCGATGCTACTGATTCCGCCACCGACGGTAAATGGTATGTTGACATGACGTGCCACTTCACGAACCAAGTTGACCAAAGTCTTTCGGTTGTCGACAGTCGCTGTGATGTCTAAAAAAACTAATTCATCTGCTCCTTGTTCTGCATACAGTGCACCCAGTTCGACAGGGTCTCCCGCATCGCGCAAGTCCACAAAGTTGGTCCCTTTTACAGTCCGACCTTCTTTGATATCCAAACAGGGAATAATTCGTTTCGTTAGCATAGGGATTCTTTGGCAAATGTGGCTAAATCTTCAAGCGTAATGCGTCCTTCGTAAAAGGCTTTTCCCACAATTACTCCGAATAAATTCATGGCTCGTAATTGTTCCAAATCTTGCATATTAGCCACTCCACCACTCGCAATGATGTTCATTCCGGGATTATTGGCCTGAATTTTTTCATATAAATCAAAACTTGGTCCTTGCAACAATCCATCTTTCGCCACATCTGTAGAAATTACATATTGCGCACCTGCTGCTTGGTAGTTGGTCAAGAAATCAAAAATAGAAATGTTGGAATTTTCTTGCCAGCCCGATACGGCGATTTGCTCATTATGTGCATCGGCGCCTAAGATGATTTTATCTGTTCCGTATTTTTTGAACCAACTGTGTACGAGTTCAGGATTGCGAACGGCAATACTTCCTGCGGTGATTTGTGCTGCACCGGCAGAAAATGCTCGGTCGATCATGGCATCAGATTGTACACCACCGCCAAAATCAATGTGCAAAGAAGTGTTCGAAGCAATGCGCTCCAAGACAGCGGCATTGACAATTTCTTTCGCTTTGGCTCCATCTAAATCTACCAAATGCAAGCGCTGAATGCCCGCTCCTTCAAATGCTTTGGCAATTTCCAAGGGATCTGAGCTGTAAACTTTCTTTTGTTGGTAATCTCCTTGCGTTAATCGAACGCATTGTCCTCCAATTATATCAATGGCTGGAATGAGTTGGAACATAGTTTAAAGCGCTAGGAAGTTTTGTATGATTTTTTGACCGGCCATGCCTGATATTTCTGCATGGAATTGTGCCGCATAGAAATTGTCTTTTTGCAACATCGCAGAAAAGGGTTGCGCATAGTCGCAAATGGCTGTCGTATACGGATTTACAGGCGCATAAAAGGAGTGAACGAAATAAACGTATTCTTCTTTTTTGAGTCCTTCCATCAGGTTATTTTCACCATTGACTTGAATGGAATTCCAGCCAACGTGCGGTATTTTCAGGTTTGAACTAACAAAGCGTTTCACCGGGACATCAAATACGCCCATGCAGCTTGTGTTATTTTCTTCAGAATCTCGGCATAATAATTGCATCCCGATGCAGGTCGCTAAAACAGGTTGTTTTAAAGAGGGAATTAGTTGATCTAAGCCTTTTTCACGTAAATAGGCCATAGCCGTACTTGCTTCACCAACCCCCGGAAAGATGACTTTATCCGCTGAACGAATCACTTTTTCATCATCGGTCCATTGGTATTTCATCCCGATTCTGTCCAAGGCGTACATGACCGATTGCACATTTCCGGCGTTGTATTTGATGATTGCGATTTCCATGGATGAATTTTAATGGGGCAAAATGCCCTGCAAAGGTAGGCAAAAGGGCTTGGATTATGAAAAGAAGCGTATATTTGTTGGCCTTATGCCAAAAAATCGTCGCATCATTCTTGAAACGCTTTACCTTCTCTGGATGGGAGCGTTACCTGTACTTTCGAGTATGTTGTTGGGTTATTTTGCCTTGGCGAATCCCACATTTTTTACAGAATTTTCACCTACGGAATTTGTGTTTTTTTGGGTGAGTGCTGTTTTTATCATGGGGCTGGCTTTATGTCCAACAACCTTTTTTGCCATGTTTACCGGCTTTGTTTGGGGTTGGTCAGGATTGTGGCCTTTGATTATCTCCTACGCCATCGCATCTTTGTTAGGCTATTTCTTAGCTCAAAAAATGAAAGGAGATGCGCTGATCGAACAGATTCGGGTTAAGTTTAAAGCGGCTGATTTTCTGGATAACGTTCAAGCTCAATCCTTTGCTTGGGTCTTTTTAGCTCGCCTTTCCCCGATTTTCCCTTTTGCGATTACAAATGCCTTGATGGCATTTTTGGGTGTTCCCTTGCGTCAGTTTTTTGTAGGTGGAACTTTGGGGATGTTGCCGAGAACACTGATTGCTTTGTGGACCGGTACACAGGCGGCCTCCTGGGCAAACTTACTCAATCATCCCGAAATGCTTCGTTGGCAAGATGTCGCGAGCTTCGGAATGTTATTCATTTCTGTCATTGGGATGTTTGTGCTCGCAAAACGAAAAGCCTAATGTTTTAGGAATAGATAGAGAAAGCCCCACATCGCGGCAAGTTGGCCTATCCAAAATGAAAACATCCACATAATAAGTGCTTTTTCAGATTTAACCATCTTGATTTCTAACTCCATCAACTTGATATTCAAATATTCCTTGGTCACCAACTCATCCGTTCGCTCCTCAATACTTCCCTGAACTAGGTCTACAAATTCCATGGCATCTTTTTCCACTAAATGGAGTTTTTTATGCGCTAATTGATACAATTGAATTGATTTCGCTTCCATGTTTCAAACCTACAAAAACACGCTGGATGAGTCAATTCGATACTAGAATAGACCAATAATTATCAGTTTTTTACCATGAGGGATAACATCATAAAGGTAATAGCAACTTGCCCAATCCAAAGAATAAACATCCATCTGATCAATTCGCGCTCCATTTTATCTATTTCCCGAATAACAAAGTCGCCACTTATATGGCTCTCCTTCTCATATATGCCATCTTGCTCGCCCATATGCAATTTGGCACGGACTAATTGATATAATTTTCGGGTGTGTGGTTTCATGCCCTAAATGTAGGGCCACAATAAAAGCTAGTCAATTCGTTTTTCGACTAATTTATATCAATTCTGAATCAATCACTTGAACTTTTCCCCAGAGGTGCTTGTTGTCATCGATGAACTTTTTGTGCAGGGGGTGATATAAATATTCCGATTCTTTTGTCGCGTTATCGAATACTAAAACGACAGAAAAAGTATAACTTCCATCCGTTGCACCTTTGTCGAATTCCGTAATGATTGGTCGGCCCACATGCGCTTGTTGGATCATAGGTAAAGTACCTAATTGCTTCAACGCCGCCAATAATTGGGCTTTTTCAGCTTCATTACTCGGGTTTTTTGCCCAAAATAAAACATGGTGAACAAAGGTCATAGCGGATTTTGCATGGGGTAAAAGGCTGCTAGCTGCAGTCGCCAAGCCGGCTTGTTGGAGGAAATTTCTTCTAGAAGTCATTAAAATAGGTTTTAAATATTATTCAAGTCTACGATGGAAATTTTACAAAAGCAATTAATCATTACGGGTGCCACAGGCATGGTAGGCGAAGGTGTCTTGCATGAAGCCATTCAATCGCCCTTCGTGAGTCAAATTTTAGTCATTAACCGTAAGCCCTGTGGTGTGTCTCACCCCAAAGTCAACGAATATCTACTTCCTGATTTTTTAAATCCGGAGGAAATGCGAGAAGCAATCAAGGGCTATGATGCTTGTCTATTTTGTCTTGGGGTTTCATCGGTGGGGATGAAGCCAGATGAATACAAGCAAAAGACCTATGATTTGACGCTAGGCTTTGCAAAGGTATTGCATGACGAGAACCCCCAAATGTCATTCAGTTACATTTCAGGCGCCGGGACAGATTCTACGGAGCAGGGTCGTTTAGCCTGGGCGCGTGTCAAAGGAAAAACGGAAAATGATTTGGCTAATTTGGGGTTTGGTGATTATTATTCCTTCCGTCCGGCCATGATTCAGCCGACGCCCGGCTTGAAAAATGCTTTGGCCTTTTACAAATACATCAATTGGCTTTTCCCGATTCTCAAATTATTGGTGCCTAATTCGGCCTGTACCTTGCAAGAATTGGGGTATGCCATGTTGGAGGCAAGTATTTTTGGCTCTCCGGTCAAAACAGTCGAGGGGAAGGATATTTTGGCATTCGCCAAACAAATGCGTGCGCGTTTATAGCTTTTTGGCTATTTTTGTTAGATAATTAAATATACTCCCGTGAATAAGAAAGTCGTACTCATGATTTTAGACGGTTGGGGGATTGCCACCAACCCAAAAGTTTCAGCAATTGACGCTGCAAAAACTCCATTTATTGATTCGTTATATACGAAATATGCGCATTCAAAACTGGAGGCGTCTGGTGAGGCCGTTGGTCTTCCTGAAGGTCAAATGGGAAATTCCGAAGTGGGTCACATGAATTTAGGTGCTGGCCGTGTCGTATATCAAAATCTAGTACGTATCAATAAAGCGGTTCGCGAAAATACGTTAGGGCAAGAGCCTGAATTAGCGAAAGCGTTTGACTACGCGAAAAAAGAAAATAAATCGGTCCATTTCATGGGCTTAGTTTCAGATGGTGGTGTTCATGCCCACATCGAGCACTTGAAATCGCTGTTGACATCTGCTTCTGAAGCAGGTTTGTCCAATGTATTTGTTCATGCATTTACAGATGGCCGTGATACGGATCCGAAATCAGGGATGAAGTTCATGACCGATTTGGTTAATCATACCAAGAAAACAGGTACTGCCGTAGCTTCCGTAACAGGTCGTTATTTCGCGATGGACCGTGATAACCGTTGGGAACGTGTTGCCTTAGCTTATCATGCCATGGTCGATGCAGAAGGCACACCTACACAAGATGTGTTGGCTTCTATTCAAGCAAGTTATGACGCCGGCGTAACAGACGAATTTATTAAGCCCATCATTGCAACAGATGCTGCAGGAAAGCCTTTGGCAAAAATTGCGGCTGGAGATGTTGTCATCTGTTTCAACTTCCGTACTGACCGTGGACGGGAAATTACACAAGCGCTAACGCAACGTGATTTCCACGAGGAGAATATGCACAAATTGGATTTGTATTACTTGAC
>DKIP01000095.1 GCA_002454335.1 Cytophagaceae bacterium UBA6715
GTAATTTTCTTCACCGCCTGAAATTCGCCCTCTGAAACACGCGCAGACGCAATCTCAATGCGATCGACCTTTAATTCAGTCAAAAGCAATTGAGCAATGGTCAACTTTTCAGAAGCTGAGAAAGATACCCCGCTGGTTTGTTCCCCATCCCGGAGGGTTGTATCCATGATTTCAATGTGGCGCATGAATCTTATCGCTTAGAGGCAAAATCAGCGATTTCCGACTTCATCGCTTGTAAGTAATCGATGTCATCAAAACCGTTTAACAAATTGTGTTTCTTGTAGCCATTGATTGCAAAAGATTCCGATGCACCTGTAGCTGAAATCGTAATAGTTTGCGCTGGCAAATCAACAACTAATTCCGTTTTCGGATCTTTTTCAATCGCTGTGAAAATCTCATGCAAGAATTCTGGAGAAACCTGAACCGGTAGAATACCTACGTTGATTGCATTTCCACGGAAAATATCCGCAAAAAATGAAGAAACCACGCAACGGAAACCGTAATCATAAATCGCCCAAGCCGCGTGTTCACGCGAAGAACCTGAACCAAAGTTCTTACCTCCTACGAGAATCTTACCAGAATACGTTGGGTTATTTAATACGAAATCTTGTTTCGGTTGGTCGTTCTTATCATAACGCCAATCTCTAAATAAATTATCACCAAAACCCTTACGCTCCGTTGCTTTTAAGAAACGTGCAGGGATGATTTGGTCTGTATCTACGTTCTCGATGGGCATCGGAACGGCTGAACTTTTTAATACACTAAAACTATCGTAAGCCATCTTGCTCTAATTTAAATCTTATAAAAACGCTCTTGGATCTGTTACAACCCCCGTAATTGCAGCAGCCGCAGCTACTAAAGGACTCGCTAATAAAGTACGAGAACCTGGACCTTGACGTCCTTCGAAGTTACGATTCGACGTACTCACCGCATATTTACCTGCAGGAATCTTATCATCGTTCATCGCCAAACATGCCGAACATCCCGGTTGGCGCAATACAAATCCCGCCTCCGTCAAAATATCCAAAATACCTTCTTCTTTAATCTGTGCTTCTACGATATGAGAACCTGGAACTACCCAAGCCGTCACATGATCCGCTTTTTTATGTCCTTTCACAATCGATGCAAAAGCTCTAAAATCTTCAATACGACCGTTTGTGCAAGAACCGATAAACACATAGTCTACTTTCTTACCAATCATCGAATCGTTTTCAGCAAAACCCATGTAGTCCAAAGACTTTTCATACGTCGCTACACCACCTTCTACCTCGGTAGCTTTGGGAATATGTTTCGAGATACCAATCCCCATACCTGGGTTCGTTCCATAGGTAATCATCGGCTCGATATCGGATGCATTGAAATTGATTTCTTCATCAAATGAAGCACCTGCATCTGTTTTCAAGGTTTTCCAATACGCTAATTGCGTATCCCAATCAGCACCTTTCGGAGCCAATGGTCGGCCTTGGATATAATCAAATGTCGTTTGATCCGGAGCAATCATACCTCCACGAGCACCCATCTCAATACTTAAGTTACAAACTGTCATACGGCCTTCCATGCTCATGTTCTCAAACACATCACCCGCATACTCAACGAAATAACCCGTTGCACCTGAAGTCGTCAACTTTGAAATGATATATAAAGCCACGTCTTTTGGCGTAACCCCTTTACCTAATTTACCATTTACATTGATACGCATTTTCTTAGGCTTCGGCTGCATGATGCATTGAGAAGATAAAACCATCTCCACCTCAGAAGTACCGATACCAAAAGCAATCGCACCAAAAGCGCCGTGCGTCGATGTATGTGAATCACCACAAACAATCGTGAAACCTGGCAAGGTAATCCCGTTTTCAGGCCCTACAACGTGTACGATACCATTTTTAGGATCTCCTAATCCCCAGTGTGAAATACCGTACTTGGCAGAGTTTGTAGCTAATTGTTGTAATTGATTGGCCGACAAAGGATCTTCTACCGGTAAATGTTGGTTAATCGTAGGCGTATTATGATCCGCCGTCGCAAACGTACGTTCAGGATACATCACTCCAATTCCACGTTGCTCCAAACCTAAAAAGGCTACTGGACTCGTTACTTCATGGATAAAATGACGATCGATAAAGAAAACATCCGGACCATCTTCGATTTTCCGAACCACGTGGGAATCCCATACTTTATCAAATAAGGTTGTTGGAGAATTGCTCATTCGTATAATTTAAAATTTTAAGCGCTTTCAATAAAATTAAGCTACAAAAATGCCGATTTTTTTGCAATAATGCAAAGGATTCAGGGCATCAAATTGGAAATACACCAAATAAAATTTGGTAAATACCACAGATTACAAGGAAGATCGCTGAATAAATGAAAAGGGGTTTTCAATCTTATTGCGCGCATTGGTTTTGACCAAATCTGCTGCCAGCTCCCCCATTTTGACAAAATCCGTTGATATCGTGGAAATCCCATCAAATAACAAACGCTTGATCGGGGTCTCATTGTATGAAATCAAGCCAATATCTTTTCCAAGGCTTAAACTTTGCTGCTTAATCTGATCTAATAATTCAATCAGATCGTCCTCCATAACCGTTATGTAAGCCGTCCCTTGTTCAGGTTGGGCTTCTTCGGATACCTTAAAATCAAAGGCATAGTCCCGACAAAAATGCTCAAATCCTTTGACGATGGCTTTGGGGTAATAGCTGGATGTTGGAAAAACCAATTGGATGGTATGATATTTCGCTAAAGCATCCTTCGCTTGTAGCAAGGTTTGATAAATATCCTTTTCGAAATTCTCATAAACCGCTCCGTAAGATCCTTGAATACCCGGCAATAATTTATCTAAAAGGATGAGTTTTTCTTTCGGGAGGGAATTAATGAAATCAACTGCGATGGAATCCCCCTCCATAAAATGCGGAATGATAACGATATGCGAATAGTCCAATTCGCGTTTTGTGATGATTCGCTTAAAAAGGTTAAAATCGTTGTTATATATATAGAAGTCGATACCCGCCATAGGCCCCATAGAGGCCACAAAGGAATCGTATATCATTTTTTTATGAACCGATAACTTATTGAATAAAAGGAATATCCGAAAATTTGCCGGGACGCTGCCGGCGCTAATGAAAAATCCCTTCCCGCGCACGGATTCCACGATCCCCAAAGACTTCAAATAATTATACCCCTTCTCTACCGTTATCCGCGAGATATAGTGCTCAAAACTCAATTCATTAATCGACGGCAAGACATCCCCCTGCTTGATTTTACCTGCTTGGATACCTTCGATGATGGAATTGGCCAACTGCCTGTACTTCGGCGTGGAGGAAAACTCGTCTATATGAATCAATGAAATCAACTTATTCGCTAATAGAATTACCTAAACCTACGATTAATACGGAAACCAAAATTACAATAATACCCGTAATGACCGTCCGCATGGTTTGTTTCGAAACACCCTTCCATTCCTTGAAATAGATACCCCAGAAATTAGAGGTCAAGATAATTGTTGCCATGTGCAGAATCCAAGAACTAGCCCCATTGCCTAATTTACTCTCACCCATTCCATAAAAGAAGAATTGCAAGAACCAGGTAGTACCCGCCACCGCGGCAAAGGTATAGTTCATGCGCAAGGGTGCTGCAGCATCTGCATAATCCCCAAACGAACTGTTCTTAACATTCAAATATATGCAATACACGAAGTTGGTCAGAAAACCACCCCATAAAACGACAATAAAAATAACGTTATTCTGAAACAAGGGATCACAACCTTTCGCAACGGCAGCCGCAGCCATATCTTTCCCTGCCTCAATACCAAAATTAAAACAAGCACTACAAAGACCCGAAATAGTTGCCACAATCAAACCTTTGGTTAAACTAAATTCCTTAATTGTTTCTTGTTTTTGCTCCTGCGACAATTCATTTTCCTTCATCATCCCCGCCTTGCCACACAAATAAATACCAAAAACACAGACCAAAATACCAAGCAAGACCACTTGGCCTCCTGTACTACCCGCAATGTGTGAAATCGTATCTCCCGAAACACCCGAGAATTCCCGGTAAATCGGCGGAACGAGTGCGCCAAAAATACTGCACAAGCTTAGAGCAATCGACATCCCTAATGACATCCCCAAAAAGCGCATGGCTAATCCGAATGTCAAACCTCCAATACCCCACAAAACGCCAAAGGTAAAAGTCCAGAAAAACACACCCGAATCCACTTGTTGGATGATGCGCATAAAATCTGGAATTGTCAAATAGGCAGCAACAATTGGAACGATCAACCAAGAAAACACCCCGCCTACTAGCCAAGCACTCTCCCAAGACCACACATGAATCTTACGGTAAGGAATGTAAAATGAACCCGAAGCAAATCCCCCAAGCGAATGAAATAGTAAGCCTAAAATAGCACCCATGCGTTAATTGTTTATATTTTTCAAAGTCAAAAGGTTTCCAATATTACCCAAAATAGTCATAAATTGAAATCGAATGTAGCTTAAATAAATCACCCAACTATGCTTAGTCTCCCTAGGAAAGTCAAAATAATCCTCGGTTTTTCCCTAATCTGTGGATTCACTGGATTTCAAGCAAATGAACAAGTCGACTGGCCTGAGTACTTAGGTGGCCCCGACCGGAATCATTATTCAGAATTGACACAAATCAATCCATCGAATGCTAACGAGTTAAAAGTAGCTTGGACCTATGCCCTACCCGATTCGGGTCAAATGCAGGCGAATCCGATTATCATTGATGGAATTCTATATAGTGTAAGTGCTTCCGTTCAGGCATTCGCCTTGGATGCAGCGACGGGCAAGGAGCTTTGGCGCTTTGGTGATCCATTGAAAAACTGGGCGAGCACTTCAAGAGGTTTGGCCTATGCGAAAGGACGTATTTTATACACGGCGGGACCCAATCTCTGGTGCTTGGATGCCAAAACAGGAAAACCGATCGCGGATTTTGGAGACCATGGCAAGGTCGATTTACATACGGGCTTACCCGAAATCGCAAAGGACAAGTTCATTATTTCGAATACACCTGGAACCATTGTAGGGGATTTAATCGTCATGCCATTGCGATTATCAGAAGGGGCAGATGCCGCACCAGGAGACATTCGTGCCTTTAACATCTACACGGGTAAAGTCGAATGGGCTTTCCACACCATACCTTATCCTGGGGAGAAAGGCTATGAGACTTTTCCCGAAGATGCTTATCGAAATGAATACACAGGTGCTGCCAATAACTGGGCTGGGATGGCCGTAGATAGGAAAAGAGGAATAATTTATGTTCCGACAGGATCAGCAGGCTATGATTTTTGGGGAGGCAATCGCAAAGGACAAAATCTATATGCAAATTGCCTACTCGCCTTGGATTCAAAAACAGGAAAAAGACTTTGGCATTTTCAAACGACACATCATGATTTATGGGATCGCGATCTACCTGCGCCACCCAATTTGATAACTGTCACTCGAAATGGAAAACGGATCGATGCAGTCGCACAAATATCAAAACAAGGATTCGTTTTTGTATTTGACCGTGTAAGTGGTAAACCCTTATTCGACATCAAAGAAATTCCTGTTGAACGAAAAGGATTACCGGGCGAACATGTTTGGCCCACACAACCGTACCCCGTTTTACCTAAACCTTTTGCCCGCTTATCCAATGAGATCAAACCGAGTGACGTGAGTCCTTATGCCCAAAATAAGGAAGAGCTATCCGCTGCCTTACGCAAACTAAAAAGAGGCTGGTATGATACTCCAAGCGAACAAGGAACCTTAATTCTACCTGGCTTTGACGGTGGTGGTGAATGGGGTGGCGCGGGTGCTGATCCCGAAAAAGGGATTCTGTACATCAATAGCAATGAAATGGGTTGGGTACAGAAAATGGTCAAAAACAAAGCGAGCACCTCGACAAGTGGCGAAGGACTATACCATCAAAACTGCGCGAATTGCCATGGAACAGATCGCAAAGGAAACCCAGCGTCAGGATATCCGAGTTTATTTGGAATCGAAAAGAAGCGGGATGCCAAATACATCGCACAAATCATTCGATATGGAAAAGGCATGATGCCAGGATTTGGCCACATCAGTCCTGAGAAACAAAACGCGATCGCCGCCTATATTCAAGGTTTAGCTTCTAAGGAAGTTGCATCTACAAATTCCCCTGCGATTGTACCTTACCAAATGAGTGGCTACAACAAATTCTTGGATCAAGACGGTCTACCCGGTTTGAGCACCCCTTGGGGAACTTTGAATGCGATTGATATGAATACGGGAAAATATGTGTGGAGAATTCCGTTTGGCACTGAACCATCTCTCGCCAACAAAGGAATATATGATAATACAGGCGGTGAAAATTACGGTGGACCTATCATTACCAAAAGTGGCTTACTCATCATCGCTGCTACCAAAGACGCCACCCTTCGTATATATGCATCCGCCACAGGAAAACTATTGGCAAGCTATCCTTTACCTTTTGCTTCCTTTGCAACACCATCTACTTACAGGGTCCATGAGAAACAGTTTATTGTTGTGACCTGTGGAGGGACGAAATTGGGGACGGCGAAGGGGAATGTGCTGGTAGCGTTTTCAGTTAAGAGTGAAGAGTTAAGAGTGAAGAGTGAAGAGTGAAGAGTTTGTGTTTGAAGTGATGCGATATTTCGCGTCTATTTAAGAAATTTATACCCCCCGACTTAAGTCTGGGGAGTCCAATCGACACAATGCTTGCGTCTCAAACTTGGCCAATCCTGAACGGTTTGCCAAAGAGAACCTAGCTGGATTATCGCGTCTAGACAAACAAATATGTATAACTCCCGATTTCAGTCAGGGGAGTCCAATCGACGCAATGCTTGCGTCTCAAACTTGGGCAATCCTGAACGGTTTACAAAAGAGAAACTAGCAGCGATTATCGCGACTCTACAAAATGAAATCTTACATGCTTTACCAAAGAGAAACTAGCCTCGTTTATCGAATCACTTAACTCTTCACTCTTAGTTCTAAACTCTTAACTTAAACTAAATAAACTTGTCCGAATTTCGAAAAGTAGGACACACATACCTTGATTCAAGATTTTACTTGATTATACTATGTTAATTTTGAAATGTGGAAAAATCCCATAGAATTAAGATTAACTAATTATGATCAAAAAGATATCCCTGGTTGCGTTTTTGGTACTTATTGGGCAACAAATTCAAGCGCAACATTGGAAATGGACTGTTGGGTTAAATAGCACCAATTATCAATACAAAAGTTCGACGGGTGATGCCATCGACTACCTCAAACCACTTGGGGGATTACACGCATCGTTTCGATACAACAAAGAACTCGTTGATACGACAGACTTAATATCCAAGTTTTCAAAAACAGCCATATTTTTTGGCAATCACCAAAAGCTTGCAAAAATCGCGAGTATGTTTCGTTATGAATTAGGTGTAAACATTAACCAATTCAATGCAACAGGTGATATCCAAAATATCATCTTGAATTATCAAACAAATTTTGTGGGCTTACATGCTGCATTTGGCCCTGAAGTAAAACTCTATAAAGGTTTTTCAATTGCCATTCAAGGCAACCTTGGGGCACAAAAATTATTTTCAGGAGTTCAAACTCAAATCAGCAATAGTAGAAACATCAATTATAATTTAGCCGACAATGAGAATTTCAGCCCGATTCATGTAATGCTAGGCTACAACGTCGAGATACATAAATTATTGACCGACAAAACATCCGTCTTTATTTCCTACCAAAAAAGTAGTACCATGCACGGATGGACCGAAGGAAAACCCAGTTTAAATTTTGCACCAACAAGCTTAAGTATTGGTCTTAAAATCTCAAAATTCTAAGGTTTAACCACAATTAGTTCTTTAAATACCACCCAAAAAGGGTTTAATACGATGAAAAAATTAATCTTATTAATTACACTCACCATCAGCCTATTCAACGCATTTGCTCAAAAGAAAGGCCTAAATTATCAAGCTGTTATTCTTGACCCCAAGACAATTGAAGTACCCGGAGTCAATGTGACTGGACAGCCTCTTTCCAATGGAAAAGTATGGGTACGTTTTACCCTAAAAACTTCAGCGGGTGTGGATTATGAAGAAATCCAACAAACAACTACAGATGAATTTGGACTAATCTCATTAACTGTTGGAACAGGTACTTCAACAGCTTCTAGCAGCAACAACGCTACCGGCATTAGTAAATACAGCACATTTGATTCAATTGTTTGGGATTCAGAAATGAAACTTTTGGTAGTTGCCGTAAATTTTGATGGTGGAACGAAATTCACAACGGTCAGCAATCAGCCCTTAAATTTTACTCCCTACGCCCTATATGCGGAATCCGTAGATTACAAAAATGTTCGAGATACACCTAAAAATTTGAGTCAATTTAACAATGATTCGGGCTATTTAGTGCCCAAGGATTTAGACCCCTTAAAAACAAATATTGCTTCGAATACCCAAGCAATAGCGGACAATCAAGCGACCAATGAAGGAAAATTCCTTGTCGTAAATCAAACCATTGAGGCATTAGACAAAAAAGTTAAATCCGACATTACAAATATCAATAATACATTAACCGATCATGATAATCGCATAAATACTACAGCAAATAACTTAACCAATACGGCCAATAACTTAAATTCACAAATTGGATCAGTTCGTAATTTGACTGAAGCAAACACAAATACATTAAACAACCTGAACCAAACTTATGAACCAGCAGCCAATAAATCGGCAGCAACTGATCTAGGTGGAGGTAATCCATCGGATGCTTTGTTTCCAACGCAGCGTGCTGCCAAAACCTATGTGGACAATGCAGTAAGTATTGCGGTTGCTTCAGGAGCGCCCGATGCAACGACATTAGCATCCGGAAAAGTACAGTTGACAGGTGATTTAGGCGGAACGGCTACAAACCCAACCGTACCAGGTTTGGCAACTAAAGAAAGTCTTTCAAACAAGTCCACCAACGTAACAGCAGATGCTAGTTCGGATACCAAATACCCATCGGTTCGTGCCATAAAAGCCTATGTAGATCAAGCGACGCAAGGGATTGCCTTGCAAGCTGCGGTAGATGCGAAGGCTGATAAAAACTCCCCTATTTTCACCGGTACGCCATCATTACCATCAGGAACAACGGGGGTAACACAAAGCCCGGCGAATAACTCGACGGCTTTAGCCACGACCGCTTTCGTGCAGGGAGCCATAGCATCGGCAACGATTGTTGACGCAGATGCCACAACAAAAGGTAAGATTCAATTAGCAGGTGATTTAGGCGGAACAGCGGCCTCACCTACGGTTCCAGCTTTGGCCAATAAAGAAAACGTTAGCAATAAATCCACAGCGACGGCCTTAGGAACCAGTGACCAATTATACCCAACACAGAATGCGGTAAAAACCTATGTGGATAATCAGGTTGCTTCCGCAACTATTGCAGATGCAACTTCCCTTGTCAAAGGTAAAATACAATTGGCCGGCGACCTAACAGGAACCGCTTCAGCACCTACCATTGCTGCAAGTGCAGTGACAAGTGCAAAAATAGCTGATGGGACTATCGCAACCGCAGACATCGCTGATAATGCCATAACAACGGCTAAGATTACGGATGCCAATGTAACAGATGCAAAAATCGCAACCGTTTCTGGTTCAAAAGTAACAGGAAATATTTCTGGAAATGCGGCTAATGTAACTGGCACAGTTGCCATACTTAACGGTGGTACAGGTGCGACAACTGCAGCAGGTGCATTGACAAATTTAGGAGCTCAATCAGCTGCGAATTTAAGTACCGACCTATCAACAGATGCAGCGTCATTAACAAAATATCCTGCCGTTAAATCCATTAAAGACTATGTGGACAATTCAGTGGCAGCTGCGACAATCGCAGATGCCACAACAACATTAAAGGGGAAAATTCAATTAGGTGGTGATTTAGCTGGAACAGGAACAACGGCTGCAGCGCCAGTGATTTCAGATAATGCAATTACCACGGTAAAAATTAATGCTGCAGCCATTACAACTGCTAAAATTGCTGATGCTAACGTGACGACAGCCAAATTAGTGGACGACGCGGTTACAACAATAAAAATTACCGACGCCAATGTAACATCAGCTAAAATTGCTCCCAATGCGATTATCACATCAAAAGTGGCTGATGGAGCAATTACCAATGCTAAAATTGCTGATGCAACTATCTTAAATGCCAAATTGGGGGAAGCAGTTAGTATCGCCAATGGTGGTACCGGTGCAACGACAGCCGCAGCGGCATTAACGGCCCTAGGCGCGCAATCGACTGCTAACCTAAGTACCAACTTGACGACGGATGCTGCTTCATTAACTAAATACCCAGCGGTTAAAACGGTTAAGGATTATATTGATGCAAGCGTCGTGGCGGCAACACCCGATGCAACAACTACCGTGAAAGGAAAGATTCAGTTAGGAGGAGACCTAGCAGGTACAGGTACCACAGCTGCCGCTCCTGTTATTTCAGATAATGCTATCACAACAGTTAAAATTACTGATGCGAATGTGACGACGGCTAAATTAGCGGATAATGCCGTGACAACCGTGAAGATAACCGATGCCAATGTAACAACTGCGAAATTGGCGGATAATGCAGTAACTACTGCTAAAATCACCGATGCGAATGTGACCACGGCGAAATTAGCGAGCAGTGCCGTTACTACAGCGAAGATCGCAGATGCAAATGTAACAACTGCCAAACTTGCTGACACAACGGTAACTACGGCTAAGATTGCCAACTCGGCCATCACAAATGCAAAAATTGGTGAGACCATTACCATC
>DKIP01000021.1 GCA_002454335.1 Cytophagaceae bacterium UBA6715
CAATATTTCTGATCTCATTGGATAGCCAAAGTCCTTGAAATGAACTGTTTATGCCAAAACGTTCAAACATGTTCGGTTTTTTGAACATGACATAAGCCACGAATTGTGCCCCCATGGAATGCCCAGATATCCCCCTATTCCCATTGAAACTGTATTTATTCTCGATGAAAGGAAGTATTTGATTGCTTAGGGTCTGTAGAAACAGTTCCCCTTTTCCTGAAACGGTACTCCCTGCGGGTAAATTAAACATTTTTGCTTGTTTCACATCGTTTATCGTGTCACTTGAAAATGAAAAATCCGGCCATCGGTTAATGAACCATTCGCTTGGCGTTTTTTCTGGCCCCGAAATTGTTACAACAACCACATCTTCAATGGAATTATCTAGCTGAAGAAATCGATGCGCCCCATGTGCTATATACCCTGCGTAATATCCATCTAAAATATAATAGACGGGATATTTTTTAGTGGCATCGTATGTGACAGGCAATGATACTTCTAACGTGTATTTTTTTTGATTGTATTTTGACGTCAAATCAAACTTTGCTGTTAAGTCTTTCGTGAGCGGAAATTGGGCATAGACCGAATGGGCAAGCAAGAGGACAAGAATTAGGCAACTATGTTTCATGGCTAATGGGTAAATTAAATTGTTAAGGGTACACGCACAAACCAAACGACGAAATTGCGCCAAAAAGGTAAATACACGAGATCAAACAAGACCATTCCGTGTGCAATGATATAAAGGCATACGATCAAAGGAAATACCCACCGCGCTTTAGCCTGTTGACGTTCGCGAAAAATGATCACGAGAAAAACCGCATAAAGCGTAAATATCGTGGTCAAATAGGCCGCCAAAGGATCACTAATCACCCGAAATGCAAAGCGAATAAAGGCGGGCTCAATAAATGCCAATCCCGTCACAATCATTCCCCGCGCATGCAATTGATAGTCCTTTTTATACCGAATCGCGATGAAAAAAGCGGTCGCCAAGACCACCAAATCCTTGCATGAATTAAACGCCCCCACTAAATCGTTGTCCGACAGCGGCCCTTGATGCGGTATGCGCGAATGGGTTAATAAAATGATGGAAATAAAGATCAGAGGAATCAACCAATAGCTTACTTTTCCGAGCAAGCGATGAATCGCGACTTGCTTTTTCCGAATTAAAATCGGTTGGATAATCAACAAGCTCATCCAAAGAATAAGCACCGTGGCATGGAAATGAAAATAATAGGTGAAATTGGCCGTTCCATCGAAAAATTTGGCAAAATACGTTGGCCAAAACCCCAGGCATACCAACAGGATTAATCCGAAAAAGTAATAGCCTGATAAATCAAAGCGCAATTTTTTGACCTGGTTCTCCATTTTTGTAAACTTCTAAAACCAAGATAGTTTATTCGGGATACTCGTCCCCCATGACATCGAATATACATGTTCCAAAAACGGAAAAGGGAACAAATGTGCCTTGTAAAATCGGCTATCCTATGCACCAGAAAGCTTAGAAATATGAGAATCTTTGTAACTTCAGCGAATTAGAAATCCCCGTGCATGAAGTACATAAAGTTAAAAAATATACTCCTGCTCATCAGCGCAATAAGCCTTTTCTTCATGCTCATCATTGGGCTAAAATATCCCAAACAACTTAAACGAATTATCAAACGTGTGATTTATTGGGAATATTTTACAAACCGAGATAGCTCTTGTGAGCAATGCGATTTCCTATTTCAAGATGGAGTTTCAGAGCAGGAAAAGGCCTTTCAAAGCGAAGGGATCAAACCCAAAAACAGTTTCGCGGCCATTCACAAGTTAATCGACAAACATGTATTGCGTGAAATTGAAACCTGTGAGGATTATGTCGTGGAACCAATGGATGCATCCGTTCCATGCCTGTTACCTAAAGGGGTCAAATTCTTAAAGCGCTTATCCCAGGATTATCGAACGCTGTGTGAACAAGAGCATTTGGAATATGTTCCCTTTCGGATAACAAGTGCCACTCGGTCGACCGAGTCGGTGAAAACACTCCAACAAAATAATGGCAATGCCATCGAGAACTCGGCGCACCTACGCGGAAAAACATTGGATATTAGCTATTTATCAGCGAAAAACGAGGTCGAGCAAAAAAAGCTTTTCATTAAAGCTTTGGCCGCTTTAAAACAGGAGGGGTTATGTTATGTGAAATATGAAGTGAATATGAAATGCTTGCATATTACTTGTAGGTAGTTACCCCATTTTGAAGAATACATTGGCGTTTTATCATACGCATATTGATTAGAAGCTTATGCAAGAATAACACTGTCGCTAATTATTGCTGTTCGCCAAGCTCTAAAAAATAATTATATTCACGATAGTAATTAATCTCCTATCGCATGAAGCATGTATTCACCTGGTTAATCTTCTTTCTCATTTTTTCCCATGTTGAAGGACGAGCCCTCATCATACATAATGATTCTGTACAAATAAGTGGAATTCCGAGAAGCTTGACTTGGGAAATTAAACCGAGGAAATTTATTCAAGGCAAAAATTCGATAACGATTTTTTCGGGTGAAAAAACGGATATGTTTAGGGATCCCAATGTAACCTACAACACGGACAATGCCCCCAAATTACTTTTCAAATCCGACTCCAACTTTGTTTTTACGGCTGCCATCCACCATGATTTTATTAGCAAATGGGATGGAGGAGCTTTGGTATTGAAAGCGGATAGCTTGAATTGGGTGAAGTGCTGTTTTGAAAAAGATTATACCGGAGCTAGAAGAATTGTGACAGTGGTCACCAAGGGGATATCCGATGATTGTAACTCGGTTAAACTAACAAAAAACAAGGTCTATTTTAAAATCGCCAAAGCGGACAATGTCATTACTCTGTATTATTCTGAGTCGGGGAAAAATTGGTATTTAATCCGACACTTTACCTTTGATTCAAGCCACCTCCTACAAGTCGGATTACTCGCACAGTCGCCTACCGGAAAAGACTGTCGGGTCACCTTCAGCGAACTAACCTACCAAGCTAAAAAGATTAAGGATCCCTATGCAGGGGAATAGGTGATACTAGAACAGGCAAAGATCATCCCATTTACTTTCAGAGTGAAAGAGAAAATTCAAAAGATGGCGCGAAAAAATAGAATTATATAGTCACAAATTGGATTACTTAAATCGCAAAAATCAATTTTCAGACATATATCCCAACAACCTCAATAAAAAGGCTTCAATTTTTATGTGACACCCTTCCTGATATAATAAATCAGATGGATGATGCAACGTTTTCAAAGAAAGATGATCCAAACAAATGGAGTAAAAAAGAAATTTTAGGCCATTTGATTGATAGTGCAACCAATAACCACCAACGATTTATCCGGGCACAATTTGAAACGAATCCTGAAATAATTTATGACCAAGTGAATTGGAACCGATTTAGTTATTACCAACAAATGAACTCGAGTGATTTGATTGGATTTTGGTTGACATACAATAAACATTTGATTAATCTGATCAAAAATATACCAAGGGAAAATTTATCCCGAACCTGTTTCATAGCTGGAAACTTACTTACATTACAATTTTTGATAGAAGATTATATTGTTCATTTAGAGCATCACATGAAGCAAATATTAAATGATTGAAATTAAAAATGAGTTGGTCAATTGACCGACACCTTGTGTTTTCTTGCTCCCCTGACAGACGAAAAATTCAGCTATCATGTGTTGATAGCGTTTGAGTGACTATTAGGTAAATGAAGGGTTAACTATTACATTAGATTATTAAATTCCTCTTTTTTACTTTCAAACCAGGTAGCAAAGTCAGATGAATCTTTCATTAACTTTTGCATTTCATTCATCGCCTGAATATGGGCAGCATCGCCCTTTTGAAACATTTCCATTCCGTGTTTTTTACTTTGGTTAGCAATTTCATCAAAGGTCTCGCCTAAGAATTCAAAATCACAAGCTCCGCCGAGCTGTTTGCAGGTCATTTTTTTCATAATAATTTTATTCCTGGGTTAATAAGTGATTAAATTCCAATGCTTTTTCAATCCAAAAATCAAGCCCCTCATCCATATCAAAACCAGACGCCTTGATAAATAAAAATCCTCGCATGACTTGTCCAGTAAAGTCCATGATGGTACTCCCGTTTTGGTACAACAATTTCTCGTAATTAAGTTTCCCAACACGCACCATCAATCTGTCTTCATTGCGTTTTTTATCAAAATCTAATCCGATACACATTGCATCGCGCACCATAAAAATAAGGCCCCCCATCATTTTCTTTTCAAAATAATGAACTCCATTTAACCGGGCTCGTATTCGGTCCGCTTGATGTTCAGCATATGCCATTGCTTAAATAAAAAAGGTTATACGTTAAAAGTATAACCTTTTTATCATTATTGCCCCCTTACAGACAAAGATGCAGCTGTAATATAATGTTTAAGTAAATTACTATTAAGAAATCACGCGGTTAAACTTTGTACAAAGTTGCAAGAGGTTCTTTTTTTTCAGCAAAAATCTTACAATTTATTTCTTAAAATTTAGACTACCACAGGGAACCGTTATGACATCTTTACCAGCAGCAATCTTGTAAAATAATTGTTTATCTTTTAGAATATATTCTGCGCGAACCGGCCACTTTGTATTATGAATGAAAATTACGTTATAAAATAAGTAATTATTGAATGGTGAAATTCTATTGTTCAAATCCTTTAATTGATTTGATTCATTATATAAAAGTGATGGTATGCCTAAAAGACCAAAATCGAACTCTTGCACTTTTTCATTTGTCATATTCGACTTTGTAAAGGCAACTTTAGCGAACGATTCTTCCGATTTAAAGGAAATAATTGTCGGAAATTTAATTTTTACGTCCAATGACGTTATTGCTTCATTGCGTACATTAGTCCAAAAAATGAAATAATTATAGTCCTTTCCCTTGTAGGAAACGATTCCGCCTCCCTTTGGTAAACTATTAGTAATTATTATTTTCTTTAGGGGTGATGCTGTATAAACAAATTGAGAATATTCCCAATTTCGCTTTTGATCTGATTGTCCATGCAGATTAAACGTGAAATATATAAGGAGGAAAACAAAAAAGGGTTTCATGAAATCATAAAAGGGTTACGCGATACAAGTATAACCCTTTTATCTTTTTATTGCTTCCCTTACATACGAACGATGCAGCTTTAATATAATGTTTGATTATATTATTAATCAGGTGATTTAAGGGTTGAACCTCGTTTCAAATTGCAGAAGGATTAACTGCCTACTTTGCCTGCTGTTCCATAAAGGATAGTTTATCCCAGTAACCCCTTTGGTAAACTATTTTATCATTTTCAATCCAAAAAAATCCACATCCACGAAGACCTTTAGGGTCTTTCCATTCTAACATCCCAACATTCCCATCCTCAAATATGTTCTCCACGATACATACCATCTCATATTTTTCAAATTCATCCTTAAACATATTCCTGATGTTGGCTCTCCCTTCCGTAATTCCATTGGGTGTCTGATGATTTATGCAATTTTCAGCGTATAATTCGCCTAATCCATCATAATCGTAACGGTTGAAGCATTCAACCCATTTTTGTAATATCTCTTTCGGTGTCATAAAATAAAAAAAGGTTACACTATAAAAGTATAACCTTTTTATCATTATTGCTCCCCTTTTCAACGAAAGATGCAGCTATAATGCGATGATTGAGTATGTGAATATTAGGAAATTAAAGGGTTAAATATTGTTTAATCTATTAAACTCCTTCTTTTTACTTTCGAACCATTTAGCAAAGTCAGATGGCTCTTTCATCATCTTTTGCATTTCATTCATGGCTTCTATATGGGCCTGATCGCCAATTTGGAACATTTCCATTCCGTGTTTTTTACTTTGGTTTGCAATTTCATCAAAAGACTCTCCTAAAAATTCAATATCACAAGCTCCACCGAGCTGTTTGCAGGTCATTTTTTTCATTTCGTATTTGTATTATTCTTGTGTTAATAATTGGTTGAATTCTAGTCCTTTTTTTATCCAAAAATCAAGTCCTTCTTCAAAATCAAAACCAGAAGCCTTAATAAATAAAAATCCTCGCATTACTTGTCCGGTAAAGTCCATTATTGTACTTCCATTTTGGTGCAACAAATTCTCGTAATTAAGTTTCCCAACACGCACCATCAATCTATCTTCATTACACTTTTTATCAAAATCTAATCCGAAACACATTGCATCGCGCACCATAAAAATAAGGCCACCCATCATTTTCTTTTCAGAATAGGGGACTCCTTTTAATCGTTCTCTAATGCGGTCCGCTTGATATTCAGAATAGGCCATTTCAATAGTTTAATCAAATAGATATACATTGGTTTACTTTATAACCACCTTTTCCTCCTAAACCACACATATATTCCGCCACTTAAAAGGACCATAATGCCTAGCAGTATAGGATAACCATAACGCATTTTCAACTCTGGCATATATTCAAAATTCATTCCATAGATTCCAACCACAAAGGTAAGAGGCATAAAAAACACAGAAAAGATGGTTAAAACTTTGATGACATCGTTCGTTTTCTGTGCTGAAATGGAGAGGTAAAAATTCACCAAATTGGAAACGTCTTCGTGAATTTGGTCATAAATGTTTAAGAGCTTTACGTGTAGGTCTCGCGAATCTTGTAAATCGTCTGATTTTGTTGACGGTAATTTGACAGAACTTATTGCCTCTTGACTGAATAATAATAGTTTCTTACTCATCAAGGCTTTCCGTTTGATCTGATACAATTCCGATAACATTTGAGGGGTAAGGTTTTGTGAAAAAACCCTATTCTCAAATTCATCTAATTCTGATGAAAGCCCTACTGCTGGCAATTCGTAGGAATGTAAGATGTGCCACAACAATTTCGCAACAATCGACTCCACTAGTTTAAATTGTCCTTTATCGAAAAAACGCACTCGAACATCTTGTATAAAATCGTGTGGAATTCGATGAATGGTGATTAACAATCCCGGTCTATAGAAAAATGCGATTTTAGAGGAAATGGATTGTATAGAAACGGCCTTACTACTGCGAATCGGCATTAATACCCTGGTGATAATAAAATGGGTCCCTTCTATATCCTCGTGCTTAGGCAAATGGTCGGGCTGTAAACAAGCAGATAAAGCAAAATGGTTTAAATCATAGGTTTTGCAAAGTTCCGATAATTCACTTGATGAAGGAGCGGTAACGTCAACCCAAATTAAATTATGTGATATATTTTCAAATTGAAGAATTGCCATTTTTAAAATTTTTAACTTGCTTTCGAAATCTACTCAAATATGCGCTTACTCGTTTATCTCTCCTTCATTTTTCTTCTTGGAAGTTGTGGTGTCATTCGAAATACCCCGAAATTTGGTTTACAGGATGGGGTCTACCAAACAAATCAAGAAAACGTGTTTATTGAAACTCAAAACGATACGCTTCTCGTATTTTCTGAAAACGGTGGGAAACAGTTAAATTCTCTTCCACTTAGCACTACTTTACCAAAAAGTAATTTTGCCTTCCAAAAATCAACTTTTGATTTAGATATACTTGCCATACCTGTTAAGTATCGGGTAAGTCAATCTGGAATACCTGCACAATTAACTAGTGAGATTAATGCGGCCCTGTATGTAGGTAAGCGAAAAGATTATTTTCAAGTGAATTTTGAGAAATCTCCTACCAACCGATTTAAGCGGAAAATCGACCACTATGGCTTTTCCATTGGAGGTTTTGTGGGTTTGGGAAATTCGGTGATTAACGGAGATGTTTGTCAAGGATCGATCCCTTATGAATACCAGGGTATAACTTTTTCCAAAGGTATCGCGGGTATTATTGCTATCAACAATTTTACTGTTGGAGTGGCCTACGGATTTGATAATTTGTTGGATAAAAATTCAAGTCAATGGATTTATAATCAAAAGCCCTGGTTAGGGTTAGCGTTGGGATTGAACCTAAACTAACAGACGTCACTAATTACCTCGAACCACAATATCCATCATTAAAACCTCCATATGATTCGATATACCACATTTATCCTAATCCTTATGATGTAGGGTTATAACTTCTACTAATAAAGTGATGTTGGAAATGAAAAAGATGCAACCACAAATAATATCCGTTTAATGAATTTGGGCGCGGTTTTTAAACAAAAAAAGAGGTCGATATTGACCTCTTTTTGATTTCTGCTCCCTCTCCTGGGCTCGAACCAGGGACCCCATGATTAACAGTCATGTGCTCTAACCAACTGAGCTAAGAAGGAATTTGTTTCCTATTGGGACTGCAAAAATAGGGGGACAATTCATTAAATGCAAGATTGCCCCCCATTTTTTTTGAAATTATTTCTTTTCCGCTTTCTTGGCGTCCTTTTTCTTCACGACTTCCCCATCCTTCAACTTCTTCGCAACGGTCGCATATGGTCCCGAAATGATCTCCTGACCTTCCTTCAAGCCCGAGATAATCTCGATGTTCTCAAAGTCCGAAATACCCGTCTTCACCACCACTTGCTTTGCCTTACCTTTCTCCTCCACAAACACCACTTCTTTCGTGCTCTCCTTGCGTTTCTTCGCCACATTCGCATCCTCCTGTGTCGTCACCGGCGCAGCATCTGTAGGCTTATCTTCCCCTTCTTTAACTTCTGTTGGCGCACCTAATTCGCGGGTAGTGACCGCCGACAAAGGCACCGTCAAAATATTGGTTTTCGTATTCGTCAAAATCTCCACAGATGCCGTCATTCCAGGCTTCAAAGGATAAGACAATTTCCCTTGGATCAAGTCCGCATACGAACTACGCAACACACGAATCTTAACCTCAAATTCCGTTACCGCATCCGTTGTAACCGATTGCGCTGTACCCGACGAATTGGCCGAACTGGCCACTTCATACACCACGCCCTTAAACTTGCGCTCAGACGAAGAGAATGCATCCACATCAATCAATACCGTATCTCCCAAACTCACCCGCGTAATGTCATTCTCATTCACATTCACACGAACCTCCATGTTATTCAAATTCGCGATGCGCAACATCTCCGTTCCCGCCATCTGCGAAGTTCCTACTACACGCTCACCTAATTCCACATTCAACTTCGAAATAATCCCACTCTGTGGCGCATAAATCGTTGTCTTCGTTAAATTCGTTTTCGCCTCTTTAAACGCTGCCTCCGCAGATTTTACGTTGAAGTTGGCCGCCTTCACATTCGCCTTCGCCGCTTCTAAATCTTGTTTGGCAACTAAATACGCCGACTGGAACTGATCGAAATCCGAATCCGAAATCACCTTATCGTTGTGCAAACGGTTATTGCGATCAAAGTCAATTTTTGCCTTGCTCAATCGTGCTTCGCTTTGTGCTAACACCGCCTTGCTCTGCTCTGAACTCGCCTTCATTGCATTCACCTGCGCCTCCGCACGTGCTAATAAAGACACATAGTTGTCGGGACGAATCTTCAATAATTCCTGGCCCGCAACGACAGAATCTCCCTCCGCTACCTTCAAGGACACAATCTCCCCGGACACATCCGGCGACACCTTCACCTCAACCTCCGGCTGAATCTTACCCGATGCAGATACCTTCTCCACAATCGTGCCTTTTAGGACTTTGGCATATTCCACTTCCGTAGGCTCCGCCTTCCCAATCCATTCCATCTTCTTCGCCAAAGCCAAGCCTCCAAAAATTAATATCACCACACCTGCGATGATCATCCATGTTTTTTTGTTATTCATAATCGTAATTGTTAAGCTTCGCTAGTCACTAGTCGTCAGTCTGGTTGTTTAAAACATAATATCAAAATACTCAAGGTCTCATTTGAGAGTCCCTAGGTTAAAACCTAGGGTTATAAATAAGTGATCCACATATAAGCCTAGGCCTAAGCCTGGGGATTTAAAAACTAGGAAAACCAACCTCTTCGTTCTTACTTCTAAACTCTTACCTAAACCTCTAGGTTAAAACCTAGGGTTATAAAAATTCTTATGCCACATCTCTTCACTCTTACTTCTAAACTCTTACCTCTTCATTCTTAACTCTTAGCTCTTACCTAAAACGTCAAACTCTTCCCTTGGTAATAATCCAAAATCTTCGTCCGAAACACAAAATCGTATTTCATCTGAATCAAGGCCAAACGCGCCTTATCCAAATTCGTCTTCTGTAAATTATAACTCACAAAATCAATCGTTCCCGCATTAAAACGGCTCTCTGACGCCCGGAAACTTTCTTCCAAAGCCGAAACTTGTTGGGACGATGCCTCATATTTATTCGCCGCATTCAACATGTTCACATAGGCCTGCTCAATGTTTTGACGCAAAGTCAAACGTGCCCGATCAGCCTCAATTTCCGCATTTCGCTTCTGCAATCCAGCCTGCATCACACGCGTGCGATTCGCATACTTGGCAAAAATGGGTATGTTTAAATTTAAAGACAACACCTTATTCTGCGTGTTATTCAATTGATCAAAATAACCCACCGTCGCACCTTCACCATATTTCGGCTGTACCGTTGAAACCGGATAATTCGTCCCACCTATTGCCACAGATCCTAAATTCACCGTTTGAGTGCCTAATAATTCGACTGTCTTTAAGGCGTTGGATTGATT
>DKIP01000106.1 GCA_002454335.1 Cytophagaceae bacterium UBA6715
TTTTCCAAAATATCCCAAACCACTGGATCTTTACGATCAACAATTTTCTTCGCAGATTTTACTGTTTTCACGATACCACGTTCGATCAACTTACGGATCACAAACGGCTTAAATAATTCAGCCGCCATATCTTTCGGAAGACCACATTCGTGCATTTTCAATTCTGGACCTACGACGATAACCGAACGACCTGAATAATCGACACGCTTACCTAATAAGTTTTGACGGAAACGACCTTGTTTACCTTTCAACATATCAGAAAGAGACTTCAAGGCACGGTTACCTTCCGAACGAACCGCATTTACTTTACGCGAGTTGTCAAATAAGCTATCTACAGCTTCTTGCAACATACGTTTTTCGTTACGTAAGATTACTTCTGGCGCTTTGATCTCAATCAAACGCTTCAAACGGTTGTTACGGATAATCACACGGCGATATAAATCGTTCAAATCAGATGTTGCAAAACGACCTCCATCCAATGGCACCAATGGACGCAATTCTGGTGGAATTACAGGAACCATTTTGATGATCATCCACTCAGGACGGTTGTCAATACGACCTACTGACTCACGGAATGCTTCTACCACTTTCAAACGCTTCAAAGCCTCAGCCTTACGTTGTTGTGATGATTCTGTGTCAGCCGAGTGACGTAAATCAGCCGATAAGCTGTCTAAGTCGATACGCGTCAACAACATATTTAACGCGTCAGCACCCATTTTCGCGATGAATTTCTGTGGATCTTCATCAGGAAGGTGTTGGTTCTCGCGTGGTAATTTATCCAAGATATCTAAGTACTCGTCTTCTGTTAAGAAATCAAGGTATTGGCTACCGATCTTTCCTTCTTCCGCGTACATACCTGCTTGAACGACAACATAGCGTTCGTAGTAGATAATTTGATCTAATTTCTTTGTCGATAATCCAAGCATATAACCGATTTTGTTCGGTAAGCTACGGAAGTACCAGATGTGCGCAACTGGAACCACTAATTCAATGTGGCCCATACGCTCACGACGTACTTTTTTCTCAGTTACCTCCACACCGCAACGGTCGCAGATGATACCTTTGTAGCGAATACGCTTATATTTTCCGCAATGACACTCCCAGTCCTTCGTTGGACCAAAGATACGCTCGCAGAACAAACCACCCATTTCGGGTTTGTAGGTACGGTAGTTAATTGTCTCCGGTTGAGTTACCTCACCGTTTGAACTTTCAAGAATCGACTCCGGTGATGCCAATGAGATGGTCACCTTTTGGAAATCGCTGTTCAGTTTTCTCGTCTTTTTAAATGACATTTTCGATGTATTTAATTGGAAAATGATTTCTTTTTAAGGGCCGGGTTAGCGGCCCGATAAATGATTACTCAAGTGTGATTTCAAGAGCTAAACCTCTCAATTCGTGAATCAATACGTTGAATGATTCTGGAATGTTTGGCTTAGGCATATTCTCGCCTTTCACAATTGCCTCGTACGCTTTGGCACGGCCGATCACGTCATCCGACTTCACAGTTAAAATCTCTTGCAAGATATTCGCTGCTCCGAAGGCTTCCAATGCCCAAACCTCCATCTCACCGAAACGCTGACCACCGAATTGAGCTTTACCACCCAATGGTTGTTGCGTAATCAATGAGTATGGTCCAATAGAACGTGCGTGCATTTTATCATCTACCAAGTGACCAAGTTTCAACATGTAAATGATACCTACAGTGACCGGTTGATCAAATTTATCACCCGTTAAACCATTGTATAGGTAAGTACGACCCCAATCTGGTAATCCTGCCGCGGCTAATTCAGCTGCAACTTCTGCTTCAGTTCCGCCATCGAAAATTGGTGTTGCATAACGCTTACCTAATTTTTGACCAGCCCAACCTAATACAGTCTCGTAAATTTGACCTAAGTTCATACGTGATGGTACCCCAAGTGGATTCAATACAATATCGACTGGTGTTCCATCTTCTAAGAATGGCATATCTTCTTCACGTACAATACGAGCGACAACACCCTTGTTACCGTGACGACCCGCCATCTTATCACCTACTTTCAACTTACGTTTCTTCGCGATGTAGACTTTCGCCAACTTCACGATACCCGCTGGTAATTCATCACCAACTTCTAGAACGAAACGCTCACGCTTAAATCGACCAGCGATTTCGTTACGCTTCACGTTGAAGTTCTTAATTAAAGCCATGAACAATTTGTTCAATTCGGCATCCGATGTAGCTTCTTCTACGATCAAGTCAGAAAGCAAGTTTGCCTCTTCTTGAACCGCATAAGTTGACTCATCACGGTATAAGTTTTTATCTGGGAATAATAATTCTTCGATGTTTTTCGCGGTGAATTTAACACCCTTCTCTACGATTACCGTACCGAATTTGTGCTTTATACCTGCGCATGTTTTACCTGCTAACAAAGTAACAGTCTTCTCGATCATTTGGCGACGAATCTCCAAAAGGTCTTTGCTGTATTCCTTCATCAACTTCTTCAATTCTGTTTTCGATTTCTCACGCTCTTCCTTATCCTTTTTAGGACGAGAGAACAATTTCGTATCGATAACCACACCTTTTAATGATGGTGGCGCTTTCTTCGAAGCATCTTTCACATCACCCGCTTTGTCACCAAAGATGGCACGTAATAATTTTTCTTCTGGTGTTGGATCGGATTCTCCCTTTGGTGTAATCTTACCGATCAAGATATCACCTTCTTTCACTTCTGCACCTACGCGAACAACACCGTTCTCGTCTAGGTTACGAACTGTTTCTTCCGATACGTTTGGAATTTCAGACGTCAATTCCTCTTCTCCACGTTTTGTATCACGAACTTCTAATTCGAATTCCTCAATATGGATGGAAGTAAAGATATCGTCACGAACAACCTTTTCTGAGATTACGATCGCATCCTCAAAGTTGTAACCTTGCCATGGCATGAACGCCACTTTCATGTTACGACCTAGTGCTAATTCGCCCGCCTCTGTTGCATAACCTTGGCAAAGCGCTTGACCTTTCTTCACTTTCTCCCCTTTGAACACGATCGGTTTTAAGTTGATCGTTGTATCTTGGTTCGTTCTACGGAATTTGATCAATTCGTATGTTTTCAAGGATCCGTCAAAGCTGATTAACGCTTCAGATTCCGTTTGATCGTAGTTAACAACAATTTTCAATGCGTCAACATATTCAATCACACCATCACCTTCCGCTACAACTAAGGTACGTGAGTCGATCGCCACACGGTGCTCTAAACCTGTACCTACAATCGGTGCTTCTGGGCGCAACAATGGCACCGCTTGGCGCTGCATGTTGGATCCCATCAAAGCACGGTTGGCATCATCATGCTCCAAGAAAGGAATCAATGAAGCGGCAACCGAAACGATTTGGTTAGGAGCAACATCCATGTATTGGGCATCCGATGGATTTACCAATGGGAAATCACCTTCAAAACGAGCCTTCACGCGGTCAGATAAGAATTTACCTGATTTCATGTCGATTGGCGCGTTCGCTTGAACGATGTTTTTACCATCTTCCTCTTCTGCTGTCAAATATTGTACATTGCTTGTTGTATCTACTTTACCACCATCGATTAGACGATATGGTGTTTCGATGAATCCCATTGAGTTTACTTTCGCGTGAACACATAGAGATGAAATCAAACCAATGTTGGGTCCCTCCGGAGTTTCAATCGTACAAAGACGACCGTAGTGGGTATAGTGAACGTCACGTACCTCGAAACCAGCTCTTTCACGAGAAAGTCCACCTGGCCCTAGTGCCGACATACGACGCTTGTGCGTAATCTCAGCCAATGGATTCGTTTGATCCATGAATTGAGATAGTTGGTTCGTTCCAAAGAATGAATTGATTACCGAAGATAACGTACGCGCATTAATCAAGTCAACCGGTTTGAAATCTTCGTTATCACGAACATTCATACGTTCTTTGATCGTACGCGCCATACGTGCAAGACCTACACCGAATTGTGCATATAATTGCTCGCCTACAGTACGAACACGACGGTTAGATAAGTGGTCAATATCATCGACTACTGCACGTGAGTTGATCAATCCGATCAAATACTTCACGATAGAGATGATATCTTCTTTGGTCAAGACTTTCACATCCATTGGGATATCATGACCTAATTTTTTATTGATACGGTAACGACCTACTTCACCCAAATCGTAACGCTTGTCTGAGAAGAACAAGTTTTGGATGATGTCACGCGCCGTTTGCTCATCCGGAGCATCTGTGTTACGTAATTGCTTGTAGATAACCTCAACAGCCTCTTTCTCCGAGTTTGAAGTATCTTTTTGCAAGGTATTGTAAATGATATTGTAGTCAGAAACGTTCACGTCATCTTTGTGCAGGATAACGGTTGCAGAACCTGATTCTAAAATCGTTTCTACTTCGTTCTCTGTAATAACGGTATCACGTTCGATCAAGATTTCGTTACGGTCGATAGAAACTACCTCACCTGTATCTTCATCTACGAAGTCTTCTTGCCATGTTTTCAAAACACGTGCCGCCAAACGACGACCTACGATGCCTTTCACAGCTTTTTTATCAACCTTGATTTCTTCAGCTAAGCCAAATAAATCCAAGATATCCTTGTCATTTCCGTAACCAATGGCACGAAGCAATACCGTTACTGGGAATTTTTTCTTACGGTCGATGTACGCATACATCACATTGTTGACGTCCGTAGCAAATTCAATCCAAGAACCCTTGAATGGAATGATACGTGCTGAATACAATTTAGTTCCGTTGGTGTGCTTCGATTGCGCGAAGAATACACCTGGTGAACGGTGCAACTGAGAAACGATTACACGCTCCGCACCGTTGATCACGAAGGATCCACGCTCGGTCATGTAAGGAATGTTTCCTAAGAAAACCTCTTGTTCGATGGTTTGGAAATCCTCGTTGTCTGTATCGTTACAGATCAAACGCAATTTCGCTTTTAAAGGTACTGAATAAGTCAAACCGCGGTCGATACACTCATCTACCGAATATTTCGGAGGATCTACTGAGTAGTCGACAAACGACAAAACGAAATTTTCACGCGAATCCGCGATAGGAAAATTTTCAGCGAACACTTTAAATAAACCTTCGTCTGTACGGTTTTCTGCAGCTGTCTCAAGCTGGAAAAAATCCTGGAAGGATTGGACTTGAATATCCAGAAAATCTGGATAATTGATCACAGACTGCGTTTTCGCAAAGCTGTGTCTTCCTGTGGCAGTGATGTTACTCAAGGCTTTATACGTTTTAAATTAAAATGAAAAATGGCCCGTGGGCACAATTTCTCGCCGTTTCCGACGAAAATTAAAAGCTGAATGCCTCGTAGAGATCAGATCGAATTTCCCTTTGCGCCTCCCCTACGATAAGAGATTTGTGTTTCAGAAAAACAATCTGCGGATTCGCCCGGAGGCGTTAATCCTAAAATAGCCTGCAAAATTAGGAAAAGTTTTTTTACCGAACAAACAGAGGAGGGGATTTTTTTAGTCACTTGTCACTAGTCGTCAGTGGTCAGTCTCTAGTCGTCAGTCCGAAGGGAAATTGATTTGATTCTAGTGTTTTCTATTGTTTTTTCTGTGGCATCTCATCTCTTCACTCTTACTTCTTAACTCTCAGCTCTTAATAAGTCCGTAGGAAATTGCTCTGAGTAAGATGTTCTTTATTGTTTTGCCTTTGGGATCCCATCTCTTAACTCTTCCCTCTTAATTCTTAACTCTTAATAAGTCCGAAGGATATTGGTTCATGTGATTGAGTAGGCGTTCTTACTTCTAAACTCTTCGCTCTTGATTCGTTTATCAATTAACTGATACAATGATTTTAGATAGGAATCGTTTAGCATCTAAATTTACTAGGTACTATTTCCTTACAGACTAGTGACTAGCGACTTGCGACTGCCCACTGCCCACCGACAAATCCCTCTGCCCATGCTTCCCCGACTAAAATTCTACCTCCGCTTTACCTTGGGAATGACCCGTCAAGAAATTCGAGGTATCTATATCCTGTTAGGTTTGATCGTGCTCGGGATGGGAGTGCATGCGATTTATCAATATGTTGCATTGCAGGCGGATGCAGATTTGATTGAGCCGAAGCGATTTGAGGAAATTTACATGGCCCAGAAGGCCGCTCATCAAAAGTCGAATTTTGTCCTTAAAAGCTATCCTATATATAGGCGAACATTTACCTATCCGCATTACATCAAAAAATCACAAGATTGGAAGATCAATATTAATGAGGCGGATTCTGCAGCTTGGGTGGCTTTGCCGGGTATTGGGCCTGGTTTCGCCAAACGAATTTTGACTTTTCGGGAGCGATTGGGTGGTTTTGCCACTGCGGAACAATTGACAGAGGTGTATGGAATTGATACGATTTGGATCAAGCAAAATCTACGAAAGTTTCAAATAGGAAAGGGTATTTATCGGGCATTATATGTGAATCGGGCGATTTGGAATGAATTCCGTCATCCTTATTTGCCTTATGCACAGGCCAAAGTCGTTTTGAATTTTCGTAAACAACATGGGATTATCCCCGATTTTGCTTCGCTTTTGCAAATCAAATTAGTCGAGCCCGCTGTTTGGGAGCGACTGAGGCCTTACTTGAATTTTGAACCTTGAATTTTATCTTAAAAGCCGTAATTTGCAGGACAATTACACATCAACAAATACACAAATACCATGTCAACAGGTTTCTTTCAAGTACCTACTCCTATTAATGAGCCTATCTTAGCTTATGCGACTGGATCAAAAGAGCGGGAGCAATTGCAAAATAAGTTAGCCGAACTTCGTGCTAAACAAATTGATATTCCGATGTATATCGGCGGGAAATTAGTTCAAGGTGCGCAAAAAGTCGCGATGACATGTCCGCATGATCACCAACATATATTAGGTCATTACTATGAAGGAGGGAAAAAAGAAGTTGGCCAAGCCATTGATGCGGCCTTGGGCGCACATGCGGCCTGGTCGGCAACCCCCTGGGAGCGCCGTGCGGCTATCTTTTTGAAGGCTGCTGAATTGTCGGCAACTAAATACCGCATGGATTTAAATGCTCGGACGATGTTGGGGCAATCTAAAAACGCTTTCCAAGCGGAAATAGATGCAGCTTGTGAATGGGTAGATTTTTTACGTTTCAATGTACACTATGCATCTCAGATTTATGCTGATCAGCCTATTTCATCACCGGGTGTTTGGAATCGGGTGGAATACCGGGCATTGGAAGGTTTTGTGTACGCATTGACACCCTTCAACTTTACGGCGATTGCAGGAAATTTACCGGCAGCGCCTGCATTGATGGGGAATACGGTGGTTTGGAAGCCATCTCCGAGTCAGGTTTATTCGGCAGGATTGTTGATGGATATCTTAACAGAAGCAGGATTGCCGGCTGGCGTGATTAATTTAGTGTTTGCGGATGGCCCTGAGGCGGGCGATGTGGTTTTTAATCACCGCGATTTTGCTGGTGTTCATTTCACGGGATCTACAGCGGTGTTTCAAACGATTTGGAAGAATATAGGTAACAATATTTCGAATTATAAATCTTATCCTCGAATTGTGGGGGAGACGGGGGGTAAGGACTTTGTGCTCGCTCATCCTTCTGCAGAGCCCAAGGCTTTGTCGGTAGCCATCATTCGTGGGGCATTTGAATACCAAGGTCAGAAATGTTCAGCGGCATCGCGTGCCTATGTGCCAGTTTCATTGTGGCCAAAAGTGGAGGCTTATTTAAAAGAAGATCTGGCAGCGATTCGCATGGGAGGTACGGAAGATTTTGGGAATTTTGTGAATGCGGTGATTGATGCGAAGGCCTTTGCGAAGATTTCTGGATTTATTTCGGATGCTAAACATGACGCTGATGTGACTGTGGTTGCGGGGGGCAATTGTGATGATTCGAAGGGTTATTTTGTGGAGCCTACAGTCCTTTTGACCAAGAATCCTAAATCTAGAACGATGGTGGAGGAGATTTTTGGGCCGGTGTTGACGGTTTATGTCTATCCAGATGCGGAATGGAAGCAAACCTTGGCTTTGGTGGATGAGACATCAGCTTATGCATTAACAGGTGCTATTTTTGCCCAGGATGCTTATGTCTTGGAGGAGGCAAAGGCCGCTTTAGTCAATGCAGCAGGTAATTTATATTTGAATGATAAGTGTACGGGAGCTGTTGTGGGTCAGCAGCCGTTTGGGGGTGCACGTGCATCGGGAACGAATGATAAGGCGGGATCATATTTGAACTTATTACGTTGGGTTTCTCCGCGTACAATAAAGGAAGTTTTTGTGTCGCCTACGGATTTTCGGTATCCTTTTTTAGGCTAAATTGATCTTTATAAATGGTAAAGAGCCTTGCAGATTCAACATTTGCAAGGTTTTTTGTTTTTTTATCTTTACTGATTTTCAGTGAAT
>DKIP01000077.1 GCA_002454335.1 Cytophagaceae bacterium UBA6715
ATATCTTTGGGAAGTTCTGTATCGGAAAGTAATCTAGAATTTCGATCAACGAAAAAGGCCATCGTCAGCAAACGATGGCCTTTTTTTATTCATTCATTAAACTAATGTTTTTTTGTAATTATTTCTACAACGCCATTAGCGCCATTTTTCCCGTATTTTTCTTGGGCTTTTTCGCCTTTGAGTACGTTCATGGATTCAATGGTTGTGGGATTGATTTTGTTTAATTCTATATCCGTGGTTATAACACCGTCAATAACAATTAGTGGAGTATCTTTTTTGCCAGAGGAAGGTTTCAATACGACATTACCTTTCATGGGTATATTTTCGTTAGGTCCTTTTGCTGTAACCGTAAATTCTTTTCCGTTACGTTTCCCTTTGATAATTATCGAATCAGCGACCACATTAATCGATTTGATGTCGGAGGGAGAAGAATAAGCAGAAATGGATTCATTAACTGGAGGATTTGGAGGCGTAGGCTGAGTAGGTTCCGTAGCGGGTGCTGGTGGAGGTGGCATGTCTCGTGTGGCAACAGCAAATACTTTCTTACCTGTTTTTGGATCTGAAAATATAGTAGAATCGGGTTGGATACTGACAAGAAAGTCTGTCTTTGCAACTTTCTTTTCTTTTTTTGCTTGTGCATGGATTTGAATGCTGCTCAAGATTAATGCGCTAGCCGCGATGGGTAATACTGCTAGGCGTCTTAAATAAGCGAATTTTGGGTTTTTTGATGTTGTAATTAACATAATTCTACGTTTTAGAGATGAGTAATAAAAGGAATGACTAGGGTTTAAAAATTCGTTTCCGTAATGTACTTGTAGTAGCATTTTGGCAAAATCTTGAATATCACCATTTTGAATCGCCTCGCGGTCAGCAATGAATTCATGAATATTTTGAAGTTCTTTACTTATAAGCCAATGAAAGGGATTGAACCAGACAATGGAAGAGGCAAATTGACAAAATAGCCTGTCGTAGGTATGTTTTTGCCTGATATGGGCCAATTCATGTTGGAATATCTTTTGCCCATTCTCACTTTTCAGATCGATGGATTGCTTCCAAAACAAGAGATTCATGAAGGAAAATGGCGCATTTTCTAGGTTGGTCTCTACAATTTCAATTCCCTGATTGGATGTGATTGGATGCGCACGTTTGATTTGGTAGATTTTATAAATGCCCAATACCAAATAGGCCAACAACATCAACGAGATACCAATCGCAATATATAGTGCAATTTGATTCCAATCGGTCTGTTCCACTTTCGGTTGAGTTTGAATTGAATTCAGGTAGATTAAGGATTGACTTAGGCTCGTGATTTGTTCTTCACTGACCAACAAAAAATCAAAGGTGGCCAATGGACCGAATAGGCTGAGTAGGAGGGTGCCCAACAAGTAGAAACGATTGTATTGATGTAGTAAGGTGTTTTTGAGAAACAAACTGTAGTAGCCAAAACAAATACCCGACAGGATAATTGACTTGAAGGCATAAAGGAAAATGGGAGAGCTAGTCATTTTTTTTGGCTTTTAGTTGTTCGATTAAGCTTTCTAAATCTTCAATAGACATTTGGTTTTTATCCACTAAAAAGGAAACGACATTGGAATAGGAACCCTCGAAAAAAGATTCCGTAAGACCTGCCATGCGTTGGCCTGAATAAAGCTCTTTGCTAATCAGCGCGGAATACAAATTGTTCCGGTTGGGATTTGAGATTTGGACAAATTCTTTCTCCACGAGAATTTTTAATAGCGTCGCGATAGTATTGGAATGTGCCTTAGGTTCTGGGAGTAGCTCGATGATGTCTTTCAGAAAACCACCTTCAGGTAGGTTCCAAATTGCCTGCATAATTTGCTCTTCAGCTTGCGTGAGTTTTTTCATATGTTTTGCGTTTGCTTGGGACAAATGTATAACTAAAAAATTAGTTACAAAATATTTTCAACTAAATTTTTAGTTAAAATTATAATTTATGGCTTGAATAACTATTTAATCGACATTCCTTGTAAATTCGAATGCTTAAATCGTTTTATGTTGGGTCAATTCATAACCATTCGTTTTTTGGAATTTAGTGGTTTCTCTGCCAAACGTCATGCGTTCGCGGAAATGGGTCGCTCACTCGTTTCAGGTTGGAAGGCACCTGGACTTGTTTTTTCAAAGCATTTGGGCACAGGTGCAGGAAATGGTTTTTCGATTTGGCCAAATTTTGGATTATACGCTTGGTTAGGCGTTTGGGAGTCACCAGAACATGCTAGTAAATTTTTTCAACAGGATGTTCGTTGGTTATCCTTTTCCTCCGCTTCAAAGCGAATAACGGGTTGGGACGCCATCCCTTTGAAGGGGAAAGGAACCTGGAATGGAAAGCAGCCTTTTGATTTTAAAGTACAAAAGAGTGTCTGGGATGGTACCGTTGCTGTAATTACGCGTGCGAGTATTCGTTGGCATAAATCCTTGTTATTCTGGTGGAACGTGCCTTCAGCTAGTAAACATTTGGAAGGTAAACAAGGATTGTTGTATGCCAAAGGGGTAGGTGAATTTCCGTTGCTAGAACAAGCTACTTTTTCATTATGGGAATCGGCCTCTAATTTGGATCAATTTGCCTACCAAAGTAAGGAACACGCTCCTATGATTAAGAAGACGAGGCAATATGACTGGTACAGTGAGGAGATGTTTGTGAGGATGGGGGTGGTGAGGTTAGTCGCTAGTCGCTAGTTAATTTTTAGGGAAAACAAATTACGAATTATTATAATTAGGATAAGTTATTGTTTTGAGGAATCTGTATAAAAAAAAGACCTAGTCTCAAATTGAAATTGATTGAAACTAGATCTGGTTTTACATATAAATCGACTAGCGACTAGTGACTAGCGACTGCTACCTTATCGCCCCATCTCCCCTTGTCTTCGTACGAATCCGAATGGCATCTTGCACATCGTAGATGAAGATTTTGCCATCACCTACGTTACCTTCAGATGCATTATCCAAAATAACATCGATGCATTTTTCCAAATTTTCATCACTCACCACACAGATAATCATCACTTTGGGCAATAAAATCATCGACTTTTCAGTCCCACGGTAAATCTCCGAATATCCTTGTTGGAGCCCAGCCCCACGAACCGGTACCACCGTCATACAGGGAATATCTGCATCGATTAAGCCTTTTTGAATAGCTTTTAATTTCGATGGTTTTACTATAGCTTCTACCTTTTTCATATCGTTTTTATTTAGCTATTATTCAAATGTTGTATAAGCTTCAACCCCAAATTCAACGGCATCAATACCCGCTGATTCCGCCTTGTGACTCAAACGAATGCCCATAGTTTTTTTCAAGGCCATGAAGATGACATAAGTTAGTACAAATGAGAATATGGAAATAACACTTACTCCGATTAACTGTGTAATAAATTGCGCGCTTTCTCCGGTGATGAACAAGCCATTCTTTTGGGAGAACAAACCTACAGCAATCGTTCCAAAGAAGCCATTCACCCCATGCACCGCTACCGCACCAACAGGATCATCTATTTTCATTTTGTCAACGACTACAACAGCGATATCAACAATCGTACCGGCAATAAACCCGATAATTAATGCAGAATCGGCACTAACTACATTACATCCTGCTGTAATAGCAACAAGTCCTGCTAGAACACCATTGATGACCATCGTAATGTCAACCTTCTTATATCGAATAAACGTGTAAAGCATCGTCGCGATACCTCCCGCTGCTGAGGCTAAAAATGTATTGGTCGCTACGGAACCAATTAAATCCCATTTACCTACCGCCCCTAAGGTTGATCCAGGATTAAAGCCAAACCATCCAAACCAAAGGATAAAAGCACCTACTGCTGATAATGTTAAATTATGACCAGGAATCGCATTCGCAGTTCCATCTTCATTGTACTTGCCTATGCGAGGTCCCAAAACGATGGCTCCCGCTAATGCCGCAAAGCCTCCCATGGCATGAATAGCTGCAGAACCTGCAAAGTCATTGAAGCCGCGAAGCGCTAACCAACCGTTTGGATTCCAAACCCAATTCGCAGCTAATGGGTACATGACAGCACTGAATATCGCCACATAAATGGCATAAGACCACATTTTCATGCGTTCAGCGACGCCACCCGAAACAATGGAGATGGCAGCAACGGCAAATCCCATTTGAATAAACCAAAATAGTGAATTGGAAATCGTTAATCCCAAACCTAAGTCACCTTGCATGATTCCAGTGTCGAACGCCCAATAACCGTTCGATTTACCGTAGGCAATGCCAAAGCCAACAAGATAAAAAGCGACGCCACCAAACATGATGTCAATCATGACTTTTGCGATAATACTCACGGCATTTTTCGAACGGACAAATCCCGCTTCAAGCAAGGCAAATCCTCCTTCCATTTGAAAAATAAGTGCTGCACATAAGGCAACCCAGACCGTATCAATTGCGTGTGTTAATTCCGCTTGCTGAGCAGCAAGGGTAGCAGATTCATTCATGGTTTTGTTTTTTGTATATAATGCTTAATCCCTGCAAAAATAAAAAACGATTTGGAATTTATCGCAATTAACTTGAACTTTAATCTATTATATAAACCTATTTCAACATGCTTAAAAGAATAAGTTTCGTAGGACTCACTTGTTTGATGTCATCAGGTGTTTTCGCCCAAAATCCTTCTTTAATTCCCATTCCTACCAAAGCCGTTTATGCCAATGGTGCTTATGTCTTGAATAAATCCATCATCATTGCTGGCCCTAAGAACGAAGCTCTAGCTTCCACATATGCAAACTTGACAGATAAGTTGACGCGTATAGCTGGCAAAAAAGTTCAATGGTTATATGATCAAAGTTCGGTCGCTTCTTTAGCGGCCATTCGGTTCAAATTGAATACGAATCTAGATGCCAACCTAGGGAATGAAGGCTATCAATTAATCTCTGATGCCAAAGGGGTTCAAATTACGGCCAATAAGCCTGCGGGTTTGTTTTATGGTATTCAAACCTTACTACAATTATTGCCCAAAGAAATTGAGTCGACTCAAGCCGTGACGGGTGTCACATGGAAAGTTCCTTATGCCCAAATTACGGATAATCCTCGTTTTGCTTGGCGTGGAATGATGTTGGACGTAGCCCGACATTTCTTCACCAAAGACGAAGTGAAACGTTTCATTGATGAAATGGTCGCCTATAAATACAATGTCTTACACTGGCATTTGACGGACGATGAAGGTTGGCGTGTTGAAATTAAATCATTGCCTAATTTGACAAAAAAAGGTGCCTGGAATGTTAAAAAAGAAGGTCATTTTACCAGCTTTTCGAAACCCCTTCCGGATGAACCTCGCACCTATGGCGGTTTTTATACGCAAGAAGATATCAAAGAAATTGTCAAATATGGCCAGGAGCGTTTTGTTAACATCATGCCTGAAATTGATGTGCCGGGACACTCAATGGCAGCGGTTGCCTCATATCCTGAATTATCATGTACACCTGAGGCCGTGAATTACCAAGTGATATCTGGTGAGCCTTTCATCGATTGGTCACACGGACACCCGGAAGCTTTGCAAGACAATACGCTTTGTCCTGCGAATGAGAAAGTATTTACGTTCTTGGATAAAGTGATGGGCGAAGTATCGCAACTATTCCCTTTTGAATACATCCACATGGGGGGCGATGAATGTCCCAAAAACTATTGGGATAAAAATCCACAAATCTTAGCGATGCGCAAGGAATTAGGCCTTAAGAATTCACAAGAGGTACAGGCGCATTTTGTTCGCCGACTAGAGAAAATCATTTCCTCAAAAGGCAAACGCATGATGGGTTGGGATGAAATCCTGGAAGGTGGTGGACTTCCGAAAAACACCGCCGTGATGTCTTGGCGTGGTATGGATGGTGGCATTCAAGCGGCCAATGACGGTCATGAAGTGGTCATGACGCCTAACAATCATGTATATATCGACTTGATGCAAGGTGATAAAGCCATTGAACCTCCGGTGTACAAAACAGTACGTTTACGCGACTCCTATGCATTTAATCCAGTTCCTGAAGGTGTAGATGCTAAATTGGTTAAAGGTGGACAAGCAAACCTTTGGTCGGAACAATTATTTAATTACCGCCACCTACAATACATGACTTATCCACGCTCATTCGCGGTTGCCGAAGCTTTGTGGTCAGAGCCAGCAAACCGCAACTGGGATAATTTCGTGGGTCGCGTGGAAGCTCACATGGCACGTTTTGATGTTGCACAGAAAAAATATGCGCCGAGTATGTATGAGCCGATCATCGATGTGAAACGCAATGCAAATGGAGAGTTGACAGTTCAATTAAGCACGGAAATTTCAGGGCTAACAATTCATTATAGTTTTGATCATTCATTCCCAGATCAATTTTATCCAGAGGCGAAAGGTTCGGTTGTGGTACCTAAAGACGCGACTGTCATGAAAATTGTCACATATCGTGGAAACAAAGCTATGGGCAGAACGATTAATTTGACTGTTGCTGATATGATTAAACGCGCGAAATAAGGATGAAAAAGATACTCGTTTTATTATTATTTGCTTTCGTCGCTCAGGCCCAAAGCTCCTTTGAAAAAAAGTCTTTTGAAACAAAAGAGGGACAGGTTTTGCCTTATCAAATCCTTTTGCCTAAAGACTATAAGCCTGGAAAGAAATATCCGCTGCTAGTTGTTTTACATGGGGCAGGGGAGCGTGGGACCGACAATGAGGCCCAAATGAAATATGGCAAAAGCGTATTTATGGATTCGTTGAATCGGATTAATTTTCCAGCGATTGTTATTTTTCCACAATGTCCCAAAGAATCCTATTGGTCTTCAGTGAAGATTAATCGGTCTACAGTTCCTACGACATTTATTTTCGATTATTCCGCACCGATTAATTGGCCTTTACAAGCAGTTATTGATTTGGTGAAATCGATCAAACATGATAAAAAACGTACCTACGTCATGGGCCTCTCCATGGGAGGAATGGGTACGATGGAAGCCGTTTCGCGTAATCCCAAGATGTTCGCTGCAGCTTCCCCGATTTGCGGTGGAGCAGATTTAAGTTATGTACCTAAATATGCCAAACGCGTTCCTTTATGGGTTCACCACGGCGATGCGGATATTGTCGTGCCGGTTCGTCATTCGCGCGAATTAGTGAAAGCCGTGCAAGATCAAGGTGTTGATATTCGTTACACCGAATATCCAGGCGTTAATCACAATTCATGGGATAATGCATTCAAGCAGCCAGATTTGCTTTCATGGATTTTCAGTCACCGTAAATGATATTAAATCTTCTATTCTTTGTTTTATCGTATTTGCCTACCGGGGTTCCCAATATTTCGGGTGCCTCGACGGCTTCTACGACAAATTATTTGTCGGTCAAAAAAGGCTATGTCATGTCCTACAACGGGGCAGAAGGCCGGGCAAATTGGGTTGGCTGGACGCTGCGCGCTTCGGATGTGGGTCCCGTTGATCGTTCAGAAAGGTTCCGGCAAGACGATGGGTTTCCACGTGGATTCAAGATTGTAGATGAAAAGGATTACCGGGAATCGGGTTATGATCGGGGGCATTTATGTAATTCCGAAGATCGTACGGCCTCAGAATACTTGAATGAGGAGACATTTTTGATGTCTAACATAATCCCTCAAACGAAGGAATTAAATCGAGGACCCTTTAAATTTCTCGAAGCTTATTGTCGGAAATTAGCCATTAAAAAAGGACAGAATCTATTGATATATGCAGGAGGGATTGGTTCCAAAGGTCGTTTAGCGTCTGGCGTCATTGTCCCGATGTATTGTTGGAAAGCTGTTTACACACCTACGGACGCATTTTATGTGCTTTTTCCAAATGAGCACCAAGTACATAAAAATTGGAATATGTACCGTGTATCAAAAGATCGGCTAGAAAAAATGACTGGATTTCAATTCCCCTAGCTACCTTTGGCAAACCTGTTTGGAGGATTGCCAAAGGTAAGGGAGAAATAGTAATTCAAGCCCCATAAAACTGATAAAAAAAGCCCGGCTAATCCGGGCTTTTCTTATTTCAACATATATTCCGCGAGCTTCTTTGCCGCTAGGAAATTCTCATATTCCAAAGGTGTTCTTCGGTTGTTCGTATATTCATTGTATAACCAAGGATCGCCTAAGGCAAAAACCTTTCCTTTTCCTACCTGAGCCACTGCCATCACAGGATAGCCTTGTAAGGTTGCCATGGATTTCGCAGTTCCCGATAATTTCAAGGTTGTAATCTCTTTGATGTAAACTTTTTTGATCGGATTGAATATAGGATTACCAGGCTCAATGAACACTGTTCCTTGTTCCCAGTTCCTCCCTTGAACAAAGTTTAAATTAGGCGCCACGAATTCAATACCAAAGCGACGAGCCAAAATATTGAATTGGGGGATTTCACAATTTGTCGTATCGTTGGCTAATAAAATTAGGTTACCACCAGCCTTTACCCATGCCTCGATTTCATCCGCGGCTTTGGCATTCATGTAGTTTGGCTTAGCCGTTTCTTTCGGAGAATCTGGGTCAACAATGATATAAACCGAAGCGTTTTTTAAGTTGTCGCGCGTAGGTGATTCGCCTAAGGTGTCCAGCGTAGCGCCCAATTGCTCAAACTGTATGCCCCATAAATGAAATCCTGAATCTTTACGATCCTCCCACGTATAATGGAACCGTTGGCCATTCTTCGTCTCGTGGTTAAAGAAATAATCCAATACCACTTTTTTGCTTTTGCCTATAGGTAATTCTTTGGCAATTTCCATTTCTAAAGAGGCCAAAATAAAGGGCCCAACTCCTTTTAAATCATCCTGACGCAACGGCTCACTCAAATAATATGCATAAGATCCGTCGCGATAGGGTGTGCCGCCTAAACCGCCCACGCTCACCGTTTTCTCTAAATGAATATACCCTGCCGGATCTGTTGTGATGAAGTTTTTCAATGCTCCAGCATAAGCTTTTTGTGCGGCTGCTAAGTATGATGCGGGTAAATAGCCTTTACGCGCTCCTTTGGCAAAGGCATAAATAAACATATTTGATGCGGATGCTTCTAAATAGTTCCCTTCCCGACCAGGGAAATTGGGTACTTGATACCAAAGGCCTGAAGCCGGATCTTGAATTTTCACAAGAGCAGCTGATAAATCCTGTAATTGCTTTATTAAAATCTTGCGACCTGGGTGATTCGCGGGCATGTAATCCAATACGTCAACAATCGCCATCGCATACCAACCCATTGAACGACCCCAAAAATTAGGGGAGTGTCCTGTCTTTTTATCTGCCCAAGGTTGCGCGCGCGCTTGGTCATAGGCATGAATCAATAATCCAGTTTTAGCGTCCAATGCGCCTTTGTACATGAGTTCGAATTGTTTCACAATGTCCGACCAATTATCCTCTCCCGTGATGCTGGAATATTCAGCATAAAAGGGCTCTAGCATATACAATCCGTCCAACCACATTTGGTTTGGATAACGTTGCTTATGCCAAAATCCACCATCGGCATCGCGTGGCTGCGCAGCAATCTGGGTACGTAATTTGTCGGCGGCCTTTTTGTAACGTATATCACCTAATTCCTGATATAAATACAACAACATCCGACCCGTTGTGATATTATCGGAATTGAATTCATTGAAATGGTAAGTACGAATATTGCCCTGCTCATCCACGAAGCTATCGATGTTCTTCTTGATGTAAGTGAAATATTTCGCATCTCCGGTTCGTTGGTACATCTTTTCCAAGGCCTTAAGAAGTAAGCCTTGTTCATAATCCCAACTGGCAGGTTTCCCTACTTTGACGGCGATGGAATCCGCATGCGTGTGCATGATGCTGGCCGACATCTTTTCGGAATAGTTTTGGCCTTTCAAAACAAATCCCCCTACGAGTAGGAGGATTGAGAAAATTGATTTTTTCATATTATCGTAATGCTGTAATTTCTGCAAAATCCATGTCAGTGTAATCTTTATTTTCACCTGCCATACCCCAAATAAAAGAATAATTCTTTGTACCAGCTCCACTGTGAATTGACCACGGAGGTGAAATGATTGCTTGGTGATTATGTACCCAAATGTGCTTGGTTTCATTTGTTTCGCCCATTAAATGCAATACCGCATGTTCAGGAGCAACATCGAAATATAGATAGGCTTCCATCCGGCGATCATGTACGTGCGCTGGCATCGTATTCCAAACAGAACCCGGTTCCAAAATGGTTAATCCCATCACTAATTGACAAGATTGAATACCTTCATTGTGAATATACTTGTAAATCGTCCGGTGATTTGATGTTTCTAAGCTTCCTAACACAACCGTTTGAACTTGTTCTTTATCGAGTTTGGCACAAGGGAAAACCGCATGCGCTGGTGCTGATAAAATATAGAATTGAGCCGGATTTTCGCTGGATGCAGAACGGAAACTCACTTCATTGGTTCCTTTGCCTACATAAACGGCGCCTAATTTATCAATCGTAAAATCTACACCATCCGCAGTAACGGTGCCTTTGCCACCTACATTGATCACGCCCAATTCGCGGCGCTCCAAAAAGTATTCAGCACGTAATTTTTCAGGATTGGGTAAATGAAGTGTGTTAATCACGGGCATAGCTCCACCGATGATCATGCGGTCATAAATAGTGTAAGTTAAGTTGATATGATCCGCGGAAAATATACGCTCAATTAAGAAATTATCTCTGATCTCTTGATTTGTAAAAGTGGAGACTTCCTTACGGCTCGCCTCAAATCGATAGTCCATTCGTTATGTTTTTAAATTTAAAGCGCTATTACGCCTAATTCTACTGTATATTTACACGTTTTATGTCAAAGGAATTCCCCAACAGCCTCGCGCATTTCTTGCTTTCCATCGGTTTTCAATCGATCGGGGAAAGATTATGGCTGCATGAAAAAACAAAAGTACGTGTAAAAGCAATGCCAGGTGAAAGTCAAGATGGAGATATTTGTATTTGGGAAGATCAATGGGTTAATAAGCCTTTGCCGATTGAAAAGCAACTGATTGCTCGCGTGA
>DKIP01000094.1:0-8209 GCA_002454335.1 Cytophagaceae bacterium UBA6715
TTTTTTTTACATCCCTTTCCGAACAATAATTTTCTTTGTAGCGACCGACCGGCCATCTATCGACAATTGATACAAATACATCCCGGAAGCAAAATCACGCAAGGAAATACGCAATGTTTTTTGATCACGGTCAAGTGAAACCTCTTTTACTTGTTCACCAAGTACATTATAAAAGCCTAATCGCAAATCTTGATTCCCTACAACTTGATAATCAATATCCAGAAAATCACTCGCTGGATTAGGATAGGCATGCGAAACTTGAATACGATCATTGAAGAATAAGTAATTGGGATTGTTGCTGTTCTCTTCGACCAATTTACGGTCTTGATTCTGCCCGACAATATTAGTAGTGGATGCTTTCGCAAAACTCGATTTCATGATTTGTGTGAGGTATGAATTCTGCTTTAAATCAAGGTTTGTCTGCAAAGCAGGATTCACATGAAACGAACGTTTGGCCAATAATATGGGTAAATTCACGCGCTGTGCTGTTCGTTGAATACTTAGTCGAGATTTCGATTTCCCCTCATTTTGTGCATGCAAAAATACGGGGCTAAAAAAGCCAAGCAACAATGCGAAAATGAAAATATGACGTATAGCTTGAATCATAAGAAATTCGAATATTCAAATGTAAGTCATTGTGGCTTAGAAAAAACACGACAATAGGTAAACGGTGAAAATCCAGTGACAAAAAGCCGAATTTTAAGGTTTTTTAACAGCAGAGGCTTGCTGCACACGCTCCATCACCATCGGTAAAGTAATTTTTTCCTTCGACCGCCAATTAAAGCCATCCAAATACTCGAGCTCTTCCTTCCACTCTTTGGGAGGTACGAACTTGGCTTCAGGTTTCGTAATAAACGAAATCTTATTGATTTTATTTTCTAGAAAAAAGAGATTCATCCGACTGCATTCGACGCGATTCAAGCCCGTTGTATTTTTTTGATCATCTACGACATAATAAACACTCTCTCCATTCCCATCCACTTGTACTTTCTTTAATCGGGAATCATCCGCAAAAAATACCCACATTTTGCGTCCTTTAATTTGATTGTAATGTGAGGCAGAGTCTTTGGAAATCACAAAGGAATGACCTCGCAAACGCATCTCACGCATTTTTTGATTGGTCATGTACATCGAAACCGAATCTGCCTGTAATTGGGATTCATTCGTCCACAGCAAAGGCTTCTGGTAAAAGTGAATAACTGAATCCTTGGTGTCATAACCGAGCGAATCGCATTTCCCAGAGAAGTCCGATTTATAGATCAACACATGTTTGTAGGCATACAATTTTCGTGTTGAGTCTGTCTTGTTTTGCATCGAAACCAAGGTATCAGCGGTCAAATACAAGGTATCTTTTTCGCCAATATTGCGCATTAGGGCATGCCCATAAACCCGTGTGATCCCCGTTTTCCCTGCATAACGACCATGATCACCCGTTAAAATTACCTTTTGTTTTTGGCTCAAAAATTCCACGCGTCCGCGCGCTACACCAATCTGTGTGGGGCTATCGTAAAACAAGGTATCAGCTGAAAGGATATATTCGTCGGTTTTAGCTGTAGACCGACCGGTAAAATTCGAAACTTTGGTCTGTGTATTGTAAAAGCCAGCATTCGTTAAAACAGTATCTTTCTTCGTGATAATTTCTGTAGGTGCTATAAAGTAGGCTTCTTTGGATGCAGTATTGTATTTGAGCGAATCCGCTTGCAACTTACCTCCTTCTTTATCAAACACACGCACTTTTTGTTTAAATAGAAAGTTTTTGGTCACCGTATTGTAGAATCCTTCACGGCTTGATAATGTTGATTTTTTATCAATAATCTTGGCTCCAGAATGATAGATGGCCATCCGCGAATTCAAATCGTAGTCCAATTTATTTGTTGTCAAAACGATGGTATGATCATCTAATTTCACCTTCCCAGATATAAAAGCTTGACGATTATCACCCATATAAATAGCCGTATCCCCGGTAATTGTAACCGTATCCGCTTGTATGATTTTCACATGTCCGTAGGCTTCCACATTGTTTGTCGAGCTATTTAGAACGGCTTGATCGCAAGCAAGCGTTGTGGTTCCTTGACGAAGAAACACCCGACCAATCAACGTTTTCCGCATAATTAAATCCTGCTGGATCCCATTGAGACTATCGGCACGAATGACCTCCAACTGGCTTTGTGCGAGCAGGCAAGCAGGAAGCATCAAAAAGAAAAAGAGGAATAATCCGTATTTTTGCCGCATGTTCATCGCGAATCGTTAATTTCGCATCTTCAATTGAACGCGCAATTTACCAATTTTATGCTGGAAGATTTCATCCATTTTATCCAAAAAGAGAATTTATTTCAACCCGAAGACAAAATCCTAATTGCTGTAAGCGGAGGAATCGATTCGATTGTTTTGGCCAAATTATTTTCCTTGGCAAAATTCAACTTTGGAATTGCCCATGTGAACTTCAGTTTGCGTGGCGAAGAATCTTTAGCGGATGAATTATTTGTGAAGAAATTTGCCAAAACACTCAAGGTTGACTACCACAGCATTGTTTTTGACACAAAAGCCTTTGCAGAAAAAGAAAAGATTTCCACGCAGATGGCTGCACGATTGTTGCGCTACAATTGGTTTGAGGAAATCCGCCAACAAGCAGGTTATCAATATATTGCGACGGCACATCATCAAATGGATAGTGCAGAAACAGTATTGATCAACTTAACGCGAGGGAGTGGTTTGGCGGGGTTCCACGGCATCCCCGTAAAAAATGGCCATATTATCCGACCGATGTTATTCGCCAATCAAGAACAAATATTCGATTTTGTGGTAGAGAAACATTTGGCATGGCGCGAAGATTCATCAAATGAATCCACGAAATACCAACGTAATTTCATCCGTCATGAAATCATGCCTAAGTTTCAAGAGCTCAATTCCACCTTTGATGAAACGATTGCACAAACGAGTGAACGCATCCGCGATATTGAATCCTGGATTCAAGAAGAATACGCGATGTGGCAAGAAGCAAATATTAAAAGCGACACCGCTAATAATTTATTTGTGCAATTGAACGCGAAGTCGGCCCGAGAAAAAGTCATGCAACAGCGCTGGCTCCAAAGTTTAGCTTTCAACGGTGACCAAATCGCTCAAATAACAAATCATCCAGCCGACAAGGTTGGTAAGATTTTCGAATCCCCGTTATATACCTTGAACATCGACCGAAACCAATGGGTCTTAAGCCCAAAAGACCAGTCGGAATACAAACCCATCTTAGTTCAAGAAGAAGATGAGGTCATTGATTTAGGTACCCAGGAATTGCATATTTATGTGGAAGAAAAAACGGCTGACTTCAAAGTGCCGACTGAAGCAAATATGGCATGTCTCGATGCTGATAGTTTAACGTTTCCGCTTGAAATCCGTAAGACACAAGAAGGCGATTGGTTTTGCCCCCTAGGCATGAATTCTAAGAAGCTGATTTCTGATTTTTTGACAGATAAAAAAGTGGCATTAAACATCAAGAAGACCACCTTATTAATGCTAAGCAAAGGTTCCGTGGCTTGGATTGTGGGTCACCGAATTGATAACCGATTCAAGGTTTCGGATAAAACGGAGACTGTGATGATTTTCGAATTAAAGTCTAAAACCTAGCTACCTTTGGCAAACCTGGTTTGAGGATTGCCAAAGGTACGGGAGAAAACCAACTTCGTTCCCCCTAAAACTGATAATTTACCGGATTAATTTCCGATAACGCTCTGTACGAATTGGATCGAGCAAGCTCAAATAAGCAAAGGCCTGTTGGCGCTCAGAAACATCCGCCTCATCCAAAATAGAAAAGATTTCTTCACTCTTCGCATCAAAAAACACACGAATACTCGCTGCACCGGGACGAATTTGATTAATCTGGCGAATCTGCATCAATAAATCTAAAATTCCCTTACGGGCCTCATCCGGCTTATCCTTGAAGGTGTCTAGATATAATCGATGATAAGTGTAATTCACATCGCGCATCCCCTGTATTTGCTGATTCATCAAATTCTCGGAAATGGCAAAACGCGAACGAATATCCGAGGCATTCCCCCATCCCGTTCCCGAATTTTGGGCTAAATTCGTCAAATTCACCAATTTTTGCACAAAAGCCTCCCCCCCCCGTAAGCCCATCGAATCATAATGATAGGCCAACGACAAATAGGCATAATAAGCCATCAATGAACTCAAATTATCAATAAAACTATTGTCATTGTAGGTGATTGGAGTTCCGAGTTGATACTTGAAATTGAAGTTTTTGTCCACCATATTCAATATAACGGTCTCATATGAGGTTCCAAAAACAGGACGCAAAACTTGAATACGCGCATTGGCCTCAAAATCACCTTGAGAACTAGCTTTGGTCAACAAAAGATTGATATTGACTTTGATTTTCTCTTCAGGTGCAAAATTATCATTGGACCAACGGCGGTTGGACAAAAAATCTTGAAGTGTACGCTGAAGTTCGGAATAAATTTGCGAGGATCCCCGCTGCTGATCGAGCTGTAATTGCTCTATGTTAATCGTTACTGTTGCCTGTAGTTCTTGGGCTTTTAAGGCCCAAGAACCGAGACATAATATCACTAATAAAAGTATGCGAATAGATTTCATATGAAATCAAACGAAAAAAGATTAGTTTTCGTCTGTTCCCGCTGTACGCGCTCTGAAATCAACTTTGTCAGCCAAAAACTCATCAATTGCAATAGCACTTGGCTTTGGCATACGCTCATAATATTTTGAGATTTCAATCTGCTCACGGTTTTCAAAAATCTCTTCCAAGTTATCTACAGACGAAGCAAACTCAGATAATTTACCTGATAATTCCTCCTTCATTTTGCTAGAAATCTGACGAGCACGTTGTCCAATTATCGAAATGGACTCATATGTATTACCTGTCTTTGCAGCAATTTTATCTACATCACGCGTAATGATTGATGGATTGGTTTGGATCTTAGACATCTCTTTGAATTTTAATTAAGGTTGCAAAAATAAGATATTTTTTTGAAATAAACTATTGAGGACTCGTGGTCAATTTTGACGTATTCGACTTCTCTTTTTCTAATAAAGCTTTCTGCTCAGCCTCTAACTTGGCAATTCGTTCCACTTCCTGATTACTCTTTTCGTACATCTTCTCAGCCGACTTTAAAAATGCACTTTGCGGATATTTATCCACTAATTCCAAATAGAACTTAGAAGCATCCGAATAACGCTCTTTCTGCTTAGACTCGATTGTACTATTAGCCAAATCGAATTGTGCTAACACTTTCAAATAAGCCATTTCCTCATTATAATCCGAATCCGGGAAATCACGTTGAAAATTAGTAATCTCAATCACCGAAGACTTTAACGATGCTATATTGAATGGTGAAGTTTTGTGATATAACTTAGCTTTTTCATAGGCTTTACGCTCCAACTTACGCCGTAACTCCTTGATCATATTCGAGCATTCATCCTTGAATTTAGTTTCTGGATAATTGTTCAAATAACTCTGAAGCTCATTAATGGCGGTTAGGGTCCCCGTTTGGTCCAAATTATAAGTTGGCGAATCTTTGTATAGCGAATAAGCCGACATATAAATAGCTTCTTCTGCATATTCACTTCGCGAAAAAACCTCATAAAATTTCTTAAAATGAGCATTTGCAACCGTATAATTACCCAAATTAAAATCACAATAGGCCTGGTAATAGGTCGCCATCTCTTGCGTGGAATCACCCTTCATTAAAGGAAGAATTTCATCAAACAAGATACTCGCCTTATCAAAATCTTTCTTTTTATAGTAGTCCACAGCCGCCTTATACTTCACAGGCAAACTTGCACTCTTACGGAACTTCTCGAACTTACCACATGAACTCAATCCGAGCAATGCAATAAAACCAACTAGAATATAATTTTTCAATTTCATAAGCCTCAAATATACGGATTAATTACGACTAAATTGTAAATGATACAATTGGGCATACAATCCTTCTTGCTTCAATAATGCCTCATGCGTTCCGCGTTCTTTAATTTCACCTTTATCCATCACCAAAATTTGATGCGCATTACGTATCGTAGATAAGCGATGTGCAATAACAACGGCTGTTCTGCCTTGCATCAAAGTTGCAATGGCTTGTTGGATTAATCCTTCCGACTCCGAGTCAACCGATGAAGTAGCCTCATCCAAAATAATAATCTTCGGATCATGCACCATCGCCCGAACAAAAGAGATTAATTGGCGCTGACCCACACTCAAAGTCGCTCCACGTTCCATCACTTCATACGCATATCCGCCGGGTAAGGACATGATAAAATCATGCACACCAACTGCTTTAGCAGCCTCTTCAATCTTCTTTTGCGAAATAGACTCATCACCCAAATGAATGTTGTAGGCGATAGAGGCACTAAATAAAAATACATCCTGTAATACGACCGCAATATTCTTCCGCAAACTGTGAATCTCGTAGTCGGGTAAGGCTACCCCATCGATACGAATTTCACCTTGTTGGCAATCATACATTCGACCGAGCAAACCAATAATAGACGATTTACCAGCCCCCGTAGCTCCTACAATCGCCAAAGTTTGTCCCGCAGGAACCTCAAAACATACCCGTTTTACAACCCACTCAGGTTCGTTATAAGCAAAAGTCACCTCATCAAAAACGATGTCTCCTTTAACTTTATCAGCTAATATCTTCCCATTATTCTGTATATAATCTTTGGAATCCAACAAGGTCAAAATACGCTCCGTCGAAACAATCCCCATTTGAAGCGTATTGAATCGATCCGCCAACATCCTAATCGGCCGAAAAAAGAGATTAATGAACATGATGAATGCCGTCAGGGTCCCAACCGTGATTTGCTCCTTCAAAATATAGGTCGAGGCCATCCAAACCACAAAACCTGACCCAACTGCTGATATCACATCCGCCACTGGGAAATACACAGAATAAGCTAAAATACCCCGAATGTTCGCGTCACGATGTTCTTGATTAATCCGATTAAATTTGGCCAGTTCCCGTTTTTCGGCATGAAATAATTGCACAATCATCATCCCAGAAATATGCTCTTGTACAAAGGAATTCAAGTTGGAAACCGCAACACGCACTTCATTAAACGATTTTTTGATATATTCTTTGAACACATAAGTAGAGAATACCATGAAAGGCACAGTCGCCAAGATGACCAACGTCAAACGCCAATCCGTGTAGAACATGACACCGATAATCAAGAACAATTGCAATAAATCCCCCGCAATAGATGCTAATCCTTCTGAAAACACATCATTCAGGGTCTCAATATCAGACACGGTTCGTGTCACCAAACGACCAATAGGTGTGGCATCAAAAAAGGCTAATTTTAAATCGACGATTTTGGCATACAATTGAACACGAATGTCACGAATAACCGTTTGACCCAGATAGCCTGCTAAATAACTGGTAGAAAACTGTAATCCTGTTTGTGCGAAAAGCACGGCAATCATGATGAAAAACATGCGAAGCAAGTCGGCCATTTTATCCAAACTCACAAAATGATCTAGCGTGTACCGAATCATCAAAGGAATCACAGGTGACACCCCTGCCATGCACAAAATCAAGCCTACAAGAAACCAGAACCGAAATTTATAGGGCTTAATAAAGCCATAAATCCGTCGAATAATCTGCCAATCAACAATTTTTCCGCTTTCCTTATCTTTCAATGGATTCGATTTTATCGAGTGAACTGGCTGCGCAAGTACCGCAGCCTTTGGCGCATTGACCCGCCGTCTTACCCCAAAATTGTTGATACACCAATCTACCTAAATAGAATAATGCAGCTGCAAATACCAAGAAGATGATTATTTGTTCCATGCTTAGTCAACAAACCATTTGGCCTGTAAAGTTCCTAAAAATTCATCAAATATAGGACCCGCCCCTATGATTTCTCCTTCAAAGATCACTGCATCCCCCCCACTAAAATTGGTCACACGCCCACCTGCCTCTTCAATAATAATCTTTCCCGCTGCCACATCCCAAGGCTTTAAATTTGCCTCGAAAAAACCCTCAAATCGACCACAAGCCGTGTAGGCCAAATCGATAGCCGCTGCACCCATCCGACGCAAGCCATGCGAGGTCCGCATCAATTCTTTGAGTAAAGCCAAGTAACGATCCTGGTAAGAAAAATCGTAATAAGGAAATCCCGTGGCCAATAAACTCTTATTCATAAAAGCTTGCTGGGACACCTGAATCACATGCTC
>DKIP01000094.1:8384-10344 GCA_002454335.1 Cytophagaceae bacterium UBA6715
CGATGTAAGAAATTTGTCGTACCATCCAATGGATCGATGACCCAATAATAACCGTCACCCACTTCACTGTAATCGGATGCTGATTCTTCCGCTACAAAACCTGCTTCGGGAAAAATCGCCGACAAACCCTCTTTCAGGCGAGCCTCAGCTGTTTGATCCACAAAAGAAACCAAATCATTTGTTCCTTTATATTGAATATCTGATTCGCCAATGTTGTTCACCATGGATTGAATCCAAACACCCGTTTCGCGAACGATGGGTTTGGCATTTTCCAGAATGACAACTAAATCAATCATTTTACTTTCGCAATTTTATGCGTACCTGATGAAATCCAATCGGATAAAATCTGTTGGGTTTCCTTTAAATAGGCATCCTTCGCATGCTTATCAGCCGTTTTCTCTTTCTTATCTTTATCCGCGACAGTCTCATCGGTTCCTCCCAAAGCATCCATTATCGCTTGTGACTCATCCGGTTTTTTCTTTTGCTCATCCAATTCCTTCTTGCGCTTTTCAAAATTCAAGGAAATAGAATTTTGCTCCTTGATTTTCTTCCATCGATCAAAATCTTGTTTCAATTTGATCAAATCAGGTTTTGTCTTTAATCGAGCCTGAAATGCCGCTTGTAAATGTGTCAATACTGGTGCCAAAATTGTATTTGTAGGTGTATAAACAGAAGTCGGAATCATATCCCAAGGCAAAGCCGAAGGTTGTGAACTCTCACCGAATTCCTCTGCTGAAAATGCCGAAGGTAAAGCAAAATCAGGACTAACGCCTTTGTGTTGCGTAGAGGACCCATTCACACGATAAAATTTCTCTAAGGTAATTTTCAATTGACCTACGGGATCTTTCTCATTTGCCATGTAATTATCCAAATCAATTACCGACTGCACCGTACCTTTACCGTACGATTGTTCCCCTACGATGATACCACGTTTATAATCTTGAATCGCAGCAGCAAAAATTTCAGATGCTGAGGCAGAAAAACGATTAATCATAATCGCCATTGGGCCATCATAAACTTGGGTAGGGTCTCTGTCGATTTCTTGGGAAATTTTACCGTCCGACTGTTTGCGCTGAACTACAGGCCCTTTCGGGATAAATAAACCTGTTAATTCGACAGCTTCCACTAAAGAACCTCCGCCATTATTGCGTAGGTCAATGACTAATCCATCAATTCCTTGTTGTTTAAATTCATTCAAGAATTTGCGAACATCTGCAGAGGTTGATTTAAAATCAGCCTCCCGTTTACGAGCCCCTTCAAAATCTCGGTAGAACATGGGAATCGTAATCAAGCCTAATTTATACGTTGAAGCCCCTTGCTTGAAATTCAATACTTCCTTTTTAGCCGTCTGCTCCTCTAATTTTATTTTCTCGCGTACAATTCGAACTTCCGATGTGGGTGATCCCGTTACCCCAGAACCTGGTAAAATCTTCAATCGTACAACAGTTCCTTTGGGGCCACGGATTAATTTAACCGCATCGTCCGTAAACCAGCCAATCACATCCACAAAGGCACCATCATCCCCTTGGGCAACACCCACGATGCGATCTTTGGGATTTATTTGCTTGGAACGAAACGCAGGACCACCGGGAACTAAATCCTGAATAGTTACATAATCCCCTTCTAGACGAAGGGTGGCTCCGATGCCCTCAAAACTTTGGGCCATATCTTTATTAAATTCTTGTGCAGCTTTAGGAATCATGTAGGAAGTATGCGGGTCGATACTTTCCGTGTAAGCGTTCATGAACACCTGAAAAACATCCTCAGCACGCGTACGAGCCATGTATTTAGCAGATCGCTTGTAGCGGTCATTCAATTCACGAACCGCCGTTGTATCCGCTTTTCCTCCTATTTTCCAGTCCAATAATTGACGTTTCACGTCTTTGCGCCAATAATCATCTAAATCTGCGCTTGATTTTGCCCAAGCAGCTTTTTCTCGATCCGGCTGATAGGTTTCATC
>DKIP01000094.1:10393-11023 GCA_002454335.1 Cytophagaceae bacterium UBA6715
ATGCTAAAATCCATCGGTTGTTTGATGATTTTATCTACATAGGCAAAACGTTCCATCATACGCTTTTGGTACAGATTATAAATCTGAAAAGCAGATGTTAAATCCCCTAAATTCAATTGCTCATCAATCGTATATCGGTATTTTTCAACCTCTTCAATATCCGAGGCTAAGAAATAAACCTTGTTCGGGTCCAAATTCTTTAAGTAAGCATCAAAAATTTTAGACGATAAAGAATCATTGACAGGTACCTTCCGATAGTGGTAATTGCTCAAGATACCAAAAACCAAGCGCTCCACCTTTCGCTGTGTATCCGTAGGTTGCAAATCACCTTGTTGGTACGTAGCCACCTCCAATTTTCCTTGTCCTTTCCCGTGCAAGAAAACGACAAACAATAGCGAAAGTGGAATTAAAATCGGAAGTATCCTTTTCATGTTATTCTTTTTCGATTGCTAATAACTCAACTTCAAACACCAAAGCTGAATAAGGCTTAATGGTTTGACCACCTCCACGAATGCCGTAAGCTAATTCTTGAGGAATGAATAATTTAAATTTAGAGCCTACAGGCATTAATTGTAGTGCTTCGACCCAACCCGGAATAACACCAGAAACAGGGAATGAAACAGGCTCGCC
>DKIP01000076.1:0-8025 GCA_002454335.1 Cytophagaceae bacterium UBA6715
TAACATGCTTTTAATACCTTCTGGGCAACACCCAAATCAGCATTGAAAAACAAGGGAACAATAGGAGTTTCGGAAATGCGTTTGTATACTAAAGTTGAGCTATTTCTTGCCATGATTATCGGTTTAAACGACCACTTAAGTCGCCTTTCATTACTAATTCTATTTCATCCAAATTCGCCCGATTGATATCGCCTTCAATGGTATGTTTCAAAGCTGACGCCGCGACCCCAAAGGCTAAGGACTTCGCCTCATCCACATAGATCAAATTCCCATATATATATCCGGCCATGAATGCATCACCGCCACCGATTCGGTCAACAATTTGTGAGATTTCAACCGTATCTGATTTCAACACCTCTTTCCCATCAAATGACATGGCAGAAAGCGTATTTTGCGAGGCAGAAATTTGACCTCGCTTCGTATTGACGATCTTCTTCAAGCGAGGGAATTGTGCCATGATTTGTTTGCAGACAGAATGCCAACCGCTCTTTGTGCTACCATCCGGAACAATTCCTAAAATATCTTCGGCATCACCCTTACCACAAACGATAATATCGCAACCATCAATCAATTCCGGCATCACCTCTTGAACCGTTTTCCCATATTGCCAAAGATTCTTTCGATAGTTCACATCTGCCGAAACCGTAATTCCTAAGGCATTTGCCACCGAAATAGCTTCGCGTAAGACTTGCGCTGCCGACTCTGAAATAGCTGGGCTGATGCCTGTCCAGTGGAACCAGCATGCATCTTTGAAAATTTCCTGCCAGTTGAATTCGGATGGACTTAAATTCGCAAACGCCGAATCCGCGCGGTCATAAGTCACCTTACTCGGGCGCATTGCTGCGCCAAATTCCACAAAATACAGGCCCAAACGACCCTCGCCATAAACGATATCGGAAGTATCAACGCCTACTTGGGCATAATAGCCTGCAGCTGCCTTACCGAGCTCATTTGCTGGGAAGCGCGTCACGTGTTTCGCAGGAATACCCAAATGCGCCAAAGCTCCAGCAACATTCGCTTCGCCGCCGCCATAGGTAATGTTAAAGGATTGGGTTTGCACAATGCGGGAATAACCTGGAGGACTTAAACGCCCCATGATTTCTCCAAAGGTGACTACTTTTTTCATGCCTTATTCAAAATTAAAAAATGCCGATGCATTCTTGTACGAAATATCTTCTACGAGTTTACCCAACCAAGCGATGTCGGCAGGTAATTCCCCATTCTCCACATCTTGTCCCAGTAAATTACATAAGATTCGTCTAAAATATTCATGGCGTGGGAAAGATAAGAAACTACGTGAATCCGTTAACATCCCCACAAAGTGACTTAACATACCCATATTCGATAAAGCATTGATCTGCTTCTCCATCCCATCTTTTTGATCCAAGAACCACCAGCCTGAACCGAATTGCATCTTCCCTACGATCGTTCCGTCTTGGAAATTACCCGTCATAGTTGCGAGCAATTCATTGTCCCGTGGGTTCAAATTATAAAGAATTGTTTTGGCCAATTGGTTCGTTGAATCCAAATGATTCAAGAACGCCGAAAGGGGTTTCGCTTGTTCAAAATCGCCAATGGAATCAAATCCTGTGTCAGGCCCCAGAGAACCTAATAAACGGGCATTATTATTACGAATGGCACCCAAATGGAATTGTTGGGTCCACCCACGTGCATGATCTAAATGAGCAAAATATACGAGCATGGCCGATTTAAATTGCCATTTTTCCTTTTTGCTGATCAATTTACCCGTGATTAAGCGCTCAAAAATTAATTCAATTTCTTCGTTGGTAAATTCTTCCGCATAGATATGCTCTAGGCCATGGTCACTCAAGCGGCATCCTGCCTCATGGAAGAAATCGTGACGTGATTTGATGGCTGCTTTGTAATCGGATAAATTACGAATCGATTGACCCGCAGACTCTGCTAATGCATTCACATATTCAACGAAAATAAGCTCATCATCCACCCCCATCGCCTTATCGGGACGGAACGTAGGCAAAACCTTAATCGCAAATCCACTCGCCGCGATTTGCTTATGATAGCTCAAATTGTCGATCGGGTCATCCGTTGTACAAAGAGCCTTCACGTTCATTTTCAATAACAAATTCCGCACTGAATACTCCTTTGTACGAAGCAATGCCGAACAATGGTCATATATCCGTTTCGCCGAATCTTTATTCAATAGTTCCGTTACACCAAAATAGCGTTGCAATTCCAAATGCGTCCAATGATACAAAGGATTACGCATGGTATAAGGAACCGTTTCCGCCCACTTCATGAACTTTTCTTCATCGCTGGCATTCCCAGTGATGTATTTTTCATCTACACCATGTGCACGCATTGCACGCCATTTGTAGTGATCCCCATATAACCAGATTTGGGTAATGTTTTCAAACTGTTTGTCCTCTGCGATTTGTTGAGGAACCAAGTGATTATGGTAATCGATGATGGGCATTTTTGCCGCAAAATCGTGATAAAGCGTCTGCGCCGTAGGCGATTGCAATAAAAAATCTTCGTTTAAAAAAGCCTTCATAGGTTTGTTATATGTATTTCTGTACTGCAGCCTCAAATCCAGGTAATGCGCTTAGGTCTGCGCCCCAAAGATCCGTGTCAGCTAATACTTTATTCAAATCAAAATCTTTCCACGCCTCGTAAAAATAGGCCGCGTAATCACAGTTTATCAGATACATCTCTCCATTTGAATCTCCAAAGTACTTACCATTTTCTTCCTTCACCGCATGCATGAATTGCAAATAGGCCGCAAAGCCCATCGCAAACAATTCAGGTGCTTTCCCAAATTCTTGGTAGTATTGAACGAGCAATGGAATGTTTCGCATCCGCATTTTTGTCGTGTATTGAACCGTAATATCAATTAATTTATGGTTGATGAATGGATTACGGAAGCGATCCAATACCGACCGACCAAAGCGGTCAGCTACCTTGAAATCCATTTTATACGGAATCGCAAGCGCTAATTCGCTGAGCATGAGGTTCATCACCAACTTGCTCAAATAACCATTCGCCATCACATCTTTTACGAGACGGAAACCCAATAAATAGGACATCCCGCACATCAAAGTATGTGTTCCATTCAATAAGCGTAATTTAAGTTCACGGTAAATTTCGATGTCTTCTGCAATCACAACACCTGCATCCGCCTTCGCAAAACTCAAAACCTCCCGAACCTTTGCGCCGCCTTGAATCGCCCATAAGCGATACACTTCCGAGATAATCAAGTTTTTATCTTCATAGCCTAAATCGGCACAAATCGCTGCTGATGATTGTGCATCGGGCGCTCCGGGTACGATGCGATCTACTAAGGAATTGCAGAAATGATTAGCTTCTTGAAGCCAAGTAATAAACCCGGCAGGTAATTGATGATCTGCTGCTAATTTCAACACGATGTCCTTTAATACATCGCCATTATTGATGATTAATTCGGTTGGGATGATGACCATACCTACGTCATTCGCACCTTTAAAATGTTGCCAACGAACATAAAGGAATGATAAAAGCTTCGCTGGGAATGATTTAGGACATGCCGCATCGATCGGGTCATTGGCATGGTATTGAATGCCTACTTCCGTTGTATTGGAAATAATGACTTGCATGTCGCTACTCTTCGCGCATGCTAAAATTTCATTCCAAGCTGTTGCTGCAGTGATAGTTCTAGAAATAGATGCATTGATAACAGTTTCCTCAATAGCCAAACCATCTTCTATCCCTTTGATGCAGTGAGTAAATAATCCATCTTGCTCTGTAAACGCATCAGCTCCTGGACGGTCTGTTGATTTAACCACCACGACGCGTCCCTTAAACTGGCCCGCTCGATTCGCTTTATCAATAAAGAAATCACATAATCCCCGTAGTAATACCCCTGTGCCGAATTGTAATACTTTTTCAGGGTAATCAAAAACGGCTGGGTTGGGAGCTTGAACTGAAATCTTGGAGCTAAATCCAGCGGCTAAATTTTGTCTATTTAATATGGCCATGCCTGATGCTATTGTTGTTCTTTCCTCTTTAAAGCTGAATAAGCCTCATTTTTACCCAAAAAGCCCGAAGTTTTTCGGGCTTAGGCAAGAATAAAAAATCTAAAACGATTACGCTTCTCCTATTGGGCCATTATAGCTCATGGGAAATTGGAATCCGGAATCACTTCCATCCTTATTGATCGGTCCAAAACTATCTTCATAGCGCTGAACGTTCTCCTGTAAGGCTTGCAATAAGCGATAAGCATGATCCGGGGTCATGACTACCCGTGATTTCACTTTACCTTTGGGAATGCCAGGTAAAATTCGGATAAAATCCATGACAAATTCAGATGGAGAGTGGGCAATCAAAGCCAAATTTACATAGGCTCCTTCCGCCAATTCTTCAGGTAATTCGATATTCAGTTGGTTCTCTTCTGTAGGGTTTTCCATAATCAATTGTTATAAGTTTTGAATTTACTAAAGTGTACGGACAGATTAAACCAATTGCCCATTTTGTTTTGCTTGCAAGGTAAAATAGACGGTCCCCTCATGCATGAGTTCGGCATGTGTTCCTGATTCAATGCAGGTCCCAGCTTGCATGACGTAGATACGATGGGCGTCTATAAAATTTTGCATGCGATGGCTAATCAATACAACGCTGGGTACAAAATCTCGAATGGTACGCAATACCTGTTGTTCTGCCACAACATCCAATGCCGCGGTAGCTTCATCTAATAGAATTAGTTCGGGTTGCCGGTACAATGCGCGCGCGATTCCAATTCGTTGTTTTTGTCCTCCAGATAAGGCGATTCCATGGTCTCCCACCATCGTTTCAAGTCCATGATCCAACTGCTTGATCATGCCTGCTAAGCCCAACGCATCAATGATTGCTTTCATATGTTCTTGATTAGGATTTGCTTCCCCTAAAGCAATATTAGAAGCGATGCTACCATTAAACAATTCAATTTCTTGAGGGACACAGGCGATTTTTTGTCGGAGTTCATCCGTCGACAAACCTCCCATCGATTCCCCATTCCAGGTAATTCGTCCCGAATTAATGGGATACAGTTTTTGAATTAAATGGAAAATCGTACTCTTCCCAGAACCACTTTCACCCACAATGCCCGTAAATTCTCCCTGATGAATTTCCATATTGATATTCTTGAGTACCATTTTTCTAAACCCATATTGAAAACTTACTTGTTGGAAAGCTAAGGTTGAACGTAATGGTTTAGGTTGTCTACTTCCCATATCTTCTACGTTTGTCTCCAGAATATCATATAAGCGTTCGCTGGCAATTTTAGCTGCTTGAAATGTTTTATTCACTTGTATGAGTTGTGCCATGGGTCCCGAGAAATAGTTGTATAACGTAAAAAGGGCGAACAATTCTCCCACGCTTAATCGAGCCTGCATAACTAAAGTACCTCCTTGCCAGAGTAATGCCAATAAAAATAAGGCTCGCATCATTTGCACGGCCCAATCTGCATGAAAATTTATCCGTTTTGATTGATAGGCTATATCCAGAAATGCAGTCAAATTTTCCTGAGTTTGCGCTTGAAGGGTATCATGAATTCCATACATTTTGATGCTTTTGGCCCGACTAATCGACTCAATTAAATGGTTTTCTAATTGAGCTGTCTTTTCCATGATTTGCCTTTCTTGTTGGCGATTCCATCGATTACTCCAGGTATAAATCAAGGCATGCAACGGAATAAGTGGCAGCATGAATAAAGCTAGCCGCTTGTCCCACCAAAACATGAGTACATAGGCGCTAAGAACGATGCTTACGTTTAAAAGCAGCTCGAGTAACACCTCATTAATAAACTGGCGAATTTTAACGGCATCGCTTACACGCGACATGATTTCTCCCACCCGAAAAGTGTCAAAAAATCGCTGAGGTAGCCTGAATATATGGCTAAAATACCGCTGCATGATGCCTTCGTCCAATGCTTGTCCAATGTCCAGCATTCGTCGTGCCTTGTAAGCCTGCAAACCGAATTGGACAAGTAAAACGCCTAGCATAGCTAATGCGTAGTTTTGTAATAATTCGTATTGTTTTTGAGGGATAAGTACATCCGTAACTTGTTGGATAAAAAAACTTAATGTAAGACCCAACAAGGTATACAGGATGGCCATGAGCCAGGTTGTAATCATTTGAAAGCGAAAAGGGCGAACGAGTTTCTGCAATCGTACAAACACGGAAGGCTCTTGCCGACCAGCTTGAAAATGCGCAGCAGGTTTCATCAGGATAATGATACCCGTCCAAAATTGACTGAACTCCCCCCAAGTCATTTTTCGACTTTGCCCGTCGGTAGGGTCCATGACAAATACGTAATTGTCAGTAAATCGATCCATGACCATAAAGTGCGTCAATCGATTTCCAAGTACCCCATGTACGATAGAGGGTAGTGGTGCATGGCTTAAATTTTCACGAGTACCTCGCAAAGCTTTGGCTTCAAAACCCATGCAAGAAGCCGCATGTAACATACCCATGAGATTTGTGCCTTGCAAATCCGTTTGTGCCCATTGGCGGATTTTTGCCATAGACACATGCAAACCATAATGCTGTCCGATAGAGGCAAGGCATGCAATTCCGCAATCCTTGACATCTTGTTGTTTGATCTTCACCATGCCTGAAATTGGCCAGGAAAAGAAGTAAACCTTATTCGAAAAAAGTATTTATCAAGATGCTGATAAAAAAAGAACCCCGAACGTTGCCGTCCGGGGTTCTATAGTCTTTAGCGACAAACAGCAATTAGTTGCTTGCTGCTGTTTCTTTCACTTCTTCAACTTCCGTTGCAGTCGCTTTTTCCAAGTTTTTCAACTCATCAGCTGAGTTTACTAAAATGTTTTGGTAGCGACGTACACCCGTACCAGCTGGAATCAAGTGACCCACGATAACGTTCTCTTTCAAGCCGTCTAAGGTATCTTGTTTCGCGCGAATCGATGCTTCAGAAAGAACTTTCGTTGTTTCTTGGAACGATGCGGCTGAGATGAATGAATCAGTCCCCAAGGAGGCTTGTGTGATACCTTGTAAGTTAGAAGAAGATACGGCTGCTTGCGCATCACGTACTTTCATCAACTTCAAATCACGACGCTTCAATGATGAATTTTCGTCACGTAATGCTCGTGCAGAAAGAATCATACCTGCTTTGTACTTATCAGAATCACCCGCATCTGTGATAACCTTCTTATCCAAGATCGTATCATTTTCTTGACGGAAGACAAAACGATCTACGTTTTGACCTTGCAAGAATTGCGTATCACCTGGTTCTAAGATTTCCACTTTTTGCATCATCTGACGAACGATACATTCGATGTGCTTATCATTGATTTTTACACCTTGTAAACGGTAGACATCTTGAATCTCATTTACTAAGTACTCTTGAACCGCTGTAGGTCCTTTGATTTTCAAGATATCTGATGGCGTAATTGCGCCGTCTGATAATGGCATACCAGCGCGAACGAAGTCATTATTTTGTACTAAGATGAATCGAGTCAATGGTACCAAGTAACGACGCTCTGTTCCTTCTTTCGGAGTAACGATAATCTCACGGTTACCACGTTTGATCACACCATATGAAATAACTCCGTCGATCTCAGAAACAACTGCTGGATTCGATGGGTTACGTGCTTCAAATAATTCCGTTACACGTGGAAGACCTCCCGTAATGTCACGCGTTTTACCTGCCGCACGTGGAATCTTCGCGATGATTTGACCCGCTTTGATTTTATCTCCTTCGTCGATGGCTAAACGCGCACCCACGGGTACGTTGTAAACTAGATTTTCTTTTCCTTTTGCGGATACGATTACAGATGGGTTCTTTGTCTTATCTTTCGATTCGATAATTACCTTCTCACGCATACCTGTTTGCTCATCCGCTTCCTCTTTGTATGTGTTGTTTTCTTCGATTGCCTCGAACTCAACTTTACCTTCTGCTTCTGACAAGATTACCGCATTGTATGGATCCCAAACACAAATTTCTTCGCCTTTCTTAATGGTTTGACCATCTTTCACACGTAAGAATGAACCGTAAGGTACGTTGCTTGAAAT
>DKIP01000076.1:8176-9501 GCA_002454335.1 Cytophagaceae bacterium UBA6715
GCTTTCACACTTGCATCCAAGGAAACGTTTTGTGCTGTACCACCCACGTGGAATGTACGTAATGTCAACTGTGTTCCTGGCTCACCGATCGACTGAGATGCAATCACACCTACTGCCTCACCGATGTTCACCATGCGTGCTGTAGACAAGTTACGTCCGTAACACTTCGCACAAACACCACTACGTGTTTCGCAAGTTAATACAGAACGAATTTCTACGGAATCAATCGCCGTTTCGTCAATTTTTTGTGCAGCCACCTCTGTGATTTCGTCACCCGAAGCAACGATCAATTCACCTGAAACGGGATCAATCACATCATGTACAGAAACACGTCCTAAGATACGCTCTGATAACGGTTCGATGATTTCCTCATTGTCTTTCAATGGGAACACCTCAATACCACGTAATGTGCCACAATCTTCTTCATTGACGATAACGTCTTGCGCTACGTCATGTAAACGACGTGTCAAGTAACCCGCATCGGCTGTTTTTAAGGCAGTATCTGCCAAACCTTTACGTGCACCGTGTGTTGAGATAAAGTACTCTAATACGTCAAGGCCTTCTTTAAAGTTAGAAAGGATTGGGTTTTCGATGATTTCACCTACCGAACCTTGTAAGTTCTTCTGAGGTTTCGCCATCAAACCACGCATACCACCTAGTTGACGAATCTGCTCACGAGAACCACGGGCTCCCGAGTGCATCATCATGTAGATGGCGTTAAATCCTTGGTTGTCCTCTTCCATCTGCTTCATCAAAGTCTCGGTAATTTTCGAGTTAACTTTTGTCCAGATGTCAATAACTGCGTTGTAACGCTCGTTATCTGTGATTAAACCCATTAAGTAGTTGTCCCAAACGGCTTGAACATCTTCCTGTGCTTTCTTCACTAATGAAGCTTTTTCAGCCGGAATTTGAACATCACCAATACCCATTGATAAACCACCGTGGAAGGCTTGTTGGAAACCTAATTCTTTGATATCATCCAAGAATTGTGCGGTACGAGCCATACCACAGATCTTGTGAACATGTGAGATGATTTGTTGCAATTTCTTCTTAGTCAATAACTCATTGATGTAACCTACTTGTTCAGGAACACATAAGTTGAACAATACACGTCCCGCAACCGTTTCCACCATTTCTTGAACCAATGTACCATCTTCCTTACGAACGGTAGCTTTCACTACAATGTTCGCGTGCTTAGACAACTTCTTCTCGTTTAAGGCGATAACAACCTCCTCAAATCCGTAGAAACGAGATCCTTCACCAGCTACTTTGTGATCTGGCGTCGACTTACGTCCTTTTGTTACGTAATATAAACCTAACACCAT
>DKIP01000108.1:0-4621 GCA_002454335.1 Cytophagaceae bacterium UBA6715
GTAAGTTTTGTGATTGATGGGGTACATCCACAAGACATCGGTGTTTTGTTGGACAAGTTTGGTGTCGCAATTCGCACGGGTCACCATTGTGCCCAACCGCTGATGGCACGTTATGAATTAGTAGGAACTTGTCGGGCGTCCTTCGCGTTTTACAATACCAAATCAGAGATTGATTTGTTTGTGAAAGCGTTGAATCGTACGATAACAATGTTGAGTTAATATGGCAACAATCAATGAAACCCAAGACGAGTTAATCGAAGAGTTTGGTCTTTTTGAAGATTGGGCAGATAAATACGAATACTTGATTGATTTGGGCAAGAAATTAAGTCCGATGAACGAAGCCTTCAAAACGGAGGAAAACGTCATTAAGGGTTGCCAAAGTAAGGTTTGGTTACATGCCGAAAAGCAAGGCGACCAAGTTGTCTTTTTTGCGGATTCCGAGGCGATCATTGTAAAGGGAATGATCAGTATGTTGATTCGCGTATTATCGAATCACACGCCGGCTGAGATTATGCAAGCTGATTTGTATTTTATTGATCAGATTGGGATGGCGCAGCATTTGGCCCAAACGCGTTCAAATGGTTTAGTTGCCATGGTAAAACAAATGAAAAATTATGCGGTTGCGTTCAATGCAATGGCTTAAGATAATAGAAGCATGACGGAAGCAGAATTAAAAGAAGAAGTAGTAAAGGCAATTAAGACCGTGTATGACCCCGAAATTCCGGTGGACGTGTATGAGCTTGGGTTGATTTACGAAATCAAGATTTTTCCGGTGAATAATGTGTATATCTTGATGACCTTGACTTCGCCTTCATGTCCATCAGCGGAAAGTATTCCCGTGGACATCGAGAAGGCTATTCGGGAAGTGGAAGGTGTTGCGGAGGTTTCTGTCGAATTAACGTTTGATCCTCCATATTCACAAGATATGATGTCGGAAGTTGCCAAATTGGAACTTGGCTTTATGTAAGTGTGTTTAGCTAATTAAAATAGAAATAATATGTATCCAGAACATTTAGTACATCCCATGCGGATGGATATCGTAGCAGGTGGATTTCAAGAATTGAAGTCGGCCGCTGAAGTAGAAGAAACCATGGCAAAACCAGGTACAACCTTATTGTTCATCAACTCGGTTTGTGGTTGTTCAGCCTCTACTGCTCGTCCAGGTGTGAAAGCTGCGGTTGCGGCTTCTGCAAAGAAACCAACGAATTTAGCAACGGTGTTTGCGGGTGTGGATCAAGAGTCTACGCAAAAAGCGCGTGAATATACCTTGCCTTATCCTCCATCTTCTCCATCGATTGCCTTGTTCAAAGATGGCGAATTAGTTCACTTTGTAGAGCGTCATCACATTGAAGGCCGTTCGGCGGCTTTGATTGCCCAGCATTTAGAAGGGGTATTCGAAGAGTATTGTTAACAAAAAAGGAGCTGAGAGGCTCCTTTTTTGATTTTTGAAATAGCCGTTCTATGAACGGCTATACTTGTTTTACTGCTTCGGTGCACCACCCACAGCGCCAGACTCCGACGGTGTGTTTTTGGCCTTCTCAGCCATTTTTTTGGCAGCACCCTCGTAATCGCCCGCTTTGATGAAAGACATCTTCGTCAAGTCGATCGTTTTACGTGTTGCTTCTAAAATTTGTTCCGGTGTTAAGTTTTTCACCTTGTTCTCTAATTCCTCAGACCATTTTAAATTACGTCCCAAGTATAGATTGTTATTCAACGTTCCTACCAAAGCATTGTCTTGTGAACGCGTCACTTGTTTCGCTTGAATCCACGATTTCTTCGCCTCATCAATTTCTTTCTGTGTAAAGCCTTCCTTCAATACCTTCTCAATTTCCTCTTTGAAGGCTGCCTCTAATTTGGCAATATTCTCAGGAGCATAAATGGCGTACCCTAAGAAAGCTCCATTTTGATCCAAAGGACTCGCTGCAAATTGTGAACCTACGCCATAAGATAAACCTTCTTTCTGACGGATACGATTCATTAAACGTGAACTTAGTCCACTGCCGCCGCCCAACATATAATTGCTCAATTCTAGGGCAGCATAATTAGGATCCGAATCCGAGATTTTCAACGGCTGATAAGCTAAGAAGAATGCATTCGCTTTATCAGGTGTTTCGATCGATTTTACCTGACCACCATTTTCATGGAATTTATCAGGAATCCGTGTATAAGCCTTAGGTGATTTCCAGTCAGCTAATTCTGATTTTACGAATGTTTTAATGGCAGCCTCGTCAAAGTCCCCAACTACCGAGAAGGTTGCATTCGATGCGCCATAAAAACCTTTATAGAAAGCAATCGCCTCTTCTAATTTAGCCGCAGCATAACGTTCCGTTTGCTCCGCCATCGTTGGTTGATAACGAACATCATTCTTAGGATAATGTCCAGAACGCCATTGTCCCAATACATCCATCGCTTTCGCTTGAGGCTCTGATTTTTGACCTTCAATCTGCGTCAAATTCTCTTGCTTCAATTTCTCAAATTCATCTGCTGGGAAGTTCGGTTGTTTCAAGGCTTCCGCAACCAGTTGCAAGGCTGGCAATAAATTCTCACGCGTTGTTTCAATTGATACATTCGCTTGACGTGCCTCTCCTGAAATCGAAACACGAGCTTTTAACTTATCCAATTCATCTTGGAATTGTTGGCGTGTATGTTTCGCTGTTCCTTTTGTCAACATATCTGCCGCTAAATCTGCTGCTGTTGCTGTTCCCAAAAGTGATTTTTCATCCCCAAAACGCAAGGTTAAACGTGCATAAACCGAATTTCCACGGGTTTTCTTTGGTAATAATGCCAAGGAAACACCTGCAATTTTCTCTGTCTTAGTACGCGCATCAATGTTGCTTGGAGATGGATCAAATGCCTCGCCTTCTGCAACAGCCGCCTTTCCTTTAAAATCTTTTAATACATCTGCCACATCTTTTGCTTCCGGAATTTCAGCACGGTCAGGTTTTTCTGTAGGATAGAAAATACCGGATGTGCGATTCGCCGACTTGAAGTATTTGGCTGCCACACGTTGAACATCAGCTGCAGTTACCTTTTCTAATTGGTTTCTTGTGTGGAATAACAAGCGCCAGTCACCTTGAGCAATGTATTCAGATAAACCCACACCTACACGCTGAGCATTATTCAATAATAACTCGATGTTTTTGATGCCTTTTGTTTTGATGCGATCTACCTCTTCTTGAGAAGGTGCTTGTTTAGCAAATTGCTCAATCGTTTCAATCATGATGTTCTTCACAGAATCCACCGATTTACTTTTCAATACCTCCGCACCAAAATACACCAAACCAGGCTCTTTTAATTGCATCGTATATCCAAACTGACTCGAAGCTTTTTTCGTATCAATTAAGGCTTTGTACAAACGACCTGATGGGGCATCTGTCAACAAATCAACCAATACATCGCAGGCAATGAAATCTGGGTGTAAGCCTGAAGGGATGTGATATGCCATGCCTACTTGTTGAACATCACCCACCCGACGTAAAGTCACTTCACGTTCCCCATCTTGTGTCGGCTCTGCTGTGAAAGTTGGGGTTAAAACACGCTCAGGACGTGGAATGATACCAAACTTTTCGTTGATTAACTTCAATGTTTTGATTGGGTCAAATTTACCTGCGACTAATAACACGGCATTGTCCGGTTGGTAATACTTACGGTAATAGGCCTGTAAATTCTCAATAGGCACTTTTTCGATGTCCGAACGGGCACCAATGGTTGAGTTTCCATAGTTATGCCATAAAAATGCTGTTGATACAACGCGCTCCATTAAGATGGAACCAGGATCGTTTTCTCCCATTTCAAATTCATTGCGAACCACGGTCATTTCTGTTTCTAATTCGCTTTTGGAGATGCGTGAATTGATCATCCGATCAGCTTCCATGTCTAACGCCCAATCTAAATTCTCATCGGTAGCTGCAAAGGTTTCAAAATAGTTTGTACGGTCTAACCAAGTTGTACCATTGAATTGCGCACCGTGGTCGGAGATTTCTTTGGCAACTTCTTTGTGTTTTTCCTTGGTTCCTTTAAAAACCATGTGTTCCAATAAATGGGACATGCCCGTTTCGCCATACCCTTCGTGGCGTGAGCCCACTAAATAGGTGATGTTTACGGTAATCGTTTGTTTCGATGGATCTGGGAAAAGCAACACTTTCAATCCATTCGCTAATTTGTATTCCGTAATTCCTTCAGCCGCAGTGACTTTTTCAGGAATAGGTAAGGATTTAGGCTTTTGTTGGGCAAAAACTTGCATGCCAAGGCAGAAGATTGCCAAACCCGTGTAGAGTAGTTTTTTCATGTGAAAAATTTATAAATTTTACGAATTTAATGAAGTTCGTTTTTCGTGCACATCCTTTTGGATGAGTGGCAGAAAATCGGGGCAATTGGAATGATTATTTTTTGTATTGCTGGATTAACTTGAAAATCGCCTTTTGGGTTTCCAAATTTGGGAAATAATCGAAAATAAGCACATGCTTATCGTAGTCAAGCATTAAGCCTGTTTCTAAGAAATGAAATGCCTCTTTAAATTGGGCAGCTTTGATTAAAAAGATGGCTGAACGATAGTATAATTCGGCCTCTTCGGGTAATTCATCAATGGCGGAAAGCATGATGTCGGCCGACTTCTCATAAT
>DKIP01000108.1:4752-9791 GCA_002454335.1 Cytophagaceae bacterium UBA6715
GTCTCGTTAAGTTTGATCGCTTTTTTAAGGAAATGCAAGGATTCAAACCACTTGTCTAATTCCGTTAAACAAACGGCTAAACCGTAGTAACCTTCGTCCCAAAGTGGATCAATTTTGACTGCATCTTTGTAAAAAGTTAAGGCCTCATTGAATTGTTTTTGGCGTTCTAAACTGGCGCCTAAACAGCAATAAAGTTCTGGGTTCGGCTCATCGTGTTGCAAGCAGAGTCGGTAAGCTTCTTCTGCCTTCACATATTCCTCCAAATTCATGTAGGTATTACCTAAATTGAACAGGGACGAGGCAAAGGTCGGTTCGATGGCTAATGAATATTCATAGGCATCGATGGCTTTTTCGTATTTCTTTTGTTTGGAATAGGCTATCCCTAAATTATACCAAGCTGTAAAGGAAAATGGATCTTGATCGATGAATTTTTCATAATAGGGGATACTCTCCTCAATTTTGCCAATTTCATCAAGGGCATTCGCTAATTCGACAAGTGCATTTTCATTCTCTGGGTTGTGTTCAAGCGATTTTTTGAACATGTCTACGGCTTCACGGGGTTTTGGCCACGTTAAATAGCAAAGTCCTAAACGGAAATAAACATCATCTTTTTCCTCCGCATATTCTAAAATGTGTAGAAATATTTCCACAGCTTTTTCGTGTTGCTTCAATTGGCTCAATAGCGAACCTTTAACCATCAATAAATCCAGGTCGGTAGGGAAGAGCAACATCGCGTTTTCAATCAACTCATAACCTGCCTCAGCCTGTTGCATTTCACCCAATATTTGGGCTTTCAGTGTGATTAACTCGAGGGTATAAGGGAAATGCTCTAAACCAATGTTGCAGGCTTTTAAGCCCTCATCAAATTTCCCTTGAATGAAATAATGCTCCGCTATTTGCTCCAATGTGTCCAAATCAAAGAATGAATTTTCATCCTCATTGAGCATTTTCTCGAAGCGTTTTAACGAAGATTGGATATCCTCCTTATGGTCATCAAATTCTGGATCCAGCATCTAGGAAATTTGGGTTGGAATAGGTTCTAAATTACGAATTGTTTTTTAATAAACAGCCTTTCAGTGTACTTTTGTTCCAAACCCATATTTGAATGCCACAGCCGCGCGCGATTATTGATTTAGGAACGAATACCTTTCAGCTTTTGATTGCTGACCAAGACCCTACAAATGGTCAGCTGCAGCTATTGTATGAGGATCACCGCCCCGTGGGATTAGGTAAAGGCGCCATGGAAACAGGCTTTTTACAGTTGGACGCCATGGCAAGAGCCCTCGAAGCTTTGGAACGATTTCTTTGGCATGCGCAAGACAAAAACTGTGTTTCGATTCAGGGAATTGGAACGAGCATTCTACGGAATGCGCGTAATGCCTCGGGGTTTATTGATTTGGTGGAGAGCCAATTGGGCATACCCATCGAAGTGATTTCTGGAATTCAAGAGGCGGAATATATTTTTCAAGGTATTCGTCATTCTTTGCCTGAGCCCTGGGGTGCCATTTCTCTGGTGATGGATATTGGTGGAGGTAGTGTGGAATTTATTCTCTTTCGAGGCCAAACGATTTTATTTAAAACAAGTCTCGAATTGGGCGGGTTAAAATTGCAATCGCTTTTCCAAAAAGAAGGTGAATACCATTCGGATTTAGACAAAGATTTAGCGATTTATATTCAATCAGGCTTACAAAGCTTATATGAGGCTTGTGAGCTACATCAGCCTCAAAGACTTATTGGGGCGGCAGGAGCCTTTGAAACCTTGGCCGATATCCAATTGGCCCAAGGTCATTTATTGCATATTGAAAAAGCCAATCAATTAGATTTGCCTGCATTTTATGCATTAATGGACCAGATGGCCTTGCTGACTGTTTCGGAAAGGCAGGGGATTCCGGGGATGAAGGCATTTAGAGCTAGCATGTTACCATATGCCAATCATTTGATAGCACAGGTCTTAGGCAAGACTTCAATCAAGGAGTTGTGGATGTCCATGTACAGTCTTAAAGAAGGTTATTGGTACAGCATTCAATAATTATTTCAATAAATGCGGGCTATTTTTTTGAAAAAGACAATATTTTTGGCCAACTTTAAGTTTATATTAAATCATTAAAATTTTCAACAAAGCTATATGTCTTCACATCTTAATTTTATTCTGTTAGATGCTGTTCAAGTCGAGGAATTCACTGTTTTAAGTTTATTGGAAAAAGGGGGATATGTCATGTATCCAATTTTATTCTTGTTTACGGCTGCCTTGTTTTTGTTCATTGAGCGTTACTTATACATTCGTAAGACATCACGTATTGATGAGAATTTTCTTCATAACATTAATGAATTGCTTTTAGCTGGTAATATTCAAGGTGCTGTAACATATTGTAAGAATTCAAAATTCCCAATCGCTAATTTGCTAGAGCGTGGTTTAGGGCGTTTAGGTTCACCCATTCGTGACATTGAAGATGCGATTGAAAACAAAGCGAAGTTGGAGATTTATAACATGGAAAAGAACTTGGGTATCTTAAGTTCGATTGCACGTATTGCACCTATGTTCGGTTTCTTGGGAACTGTAACGGGTATGATTCGTACATTCCACAATATCTCGACCTCAAACAAGATTGAAATTTCAACGATTGCATCGGGTATTTATGAGAAGATGGTGACATCTGCATCGGGTTTGATTGTGGGTATCATTGCTTATGTCATGTATACTTTGTTGACTACGATGATAGATCGTTCGATTAACAAAATGGAAATTGTAGCGATGGATTTCATCGACTTGTTACACAAGCCTGCTAATAAAAAATAAATTATCCTATGAATTTTAGAAAGCGCGAACGAGAAGCATCGGAAGTAGAAACAGGCGCCCTAGCGGATATTCTATTTTTTCTATTGATGTTTTTCTTAATGATTTCGACCCTAGCGTCTCCGGATGCGATTCGTTTATTGTTACCAAAAGCTGATTCAACGAAAGTTACTCCGCCGGTTGTAGAGTCGATTCGAGTTTCAGTAGATGCGAACAACAACTTCTTTATCGATGGAAATGCTCAACCATTTGCCCTAGATCAAGTTGATGGTCAATTGAAAGAAATTTTAAAAACGAAAAAAGCCAATTCTTTGATTATCTCGATTGATAAATCAAGAACGGTTCAGGATTTAACGGATGTATATGATTTAGCTGCTAAAAACAACCTTTCGATGGTGATGGCAGCCGAAAAGAAAAAGTAAAATGGAAGGCTTTGTCATCATAGCCCTCAAATCAATAGCCGTCTACGTGTTCATCGTGGCGGCTATTCGTCTTTTTGGGAAGAAAGAGTTTGCGCAATTGTCGGTCGTGGATTTAGTTTTCATCTTGTTAATCTCTAATTCCGTTCAAAACGCGATGGTGGGAACAGATACTTCACTTTTTGGTGGATTATTTGCTGCCTTTGCCTTATTTGCCTCTAATTTTATTTTTAAAAAACTCGAACTAGCTTTCCCGGGTTTGAGTAAAGTTGTAGAGGGGGAGCCCGTTGTATTGGTATATCAAGGAAAGGTGATCGCTGACGGCTTAGCGAAAGCATCCTTGAATGAAGAGCAATTGAATGCGGCCATCCGTGAGCATGGGATATTGAAATTGGAGGAAGTGGATTTAGCTGTTTTTGAGGTAGATGGGAATATCTCGGTGATGTCAGAAAATTATCAGAAAATTTCGAAAAGAAAGCGGAAAGGACATAAGGTTCTTGGGGGAAATACGGCTTAAACTAGTATATTTGTAGAATTACTTGGCTGTTTGTAGAGTCAAGAATCATTTCATTTTCTTTTCTGATGGAAAAAATTTTAAAATTCGGTGGTACCAGTTGTGGGAGCATTGCGAGTATCGAATCCGTTTTGGCAATTATCGAAGCCAATCATCAAGTAAAATCTTCATTCGCCGTTGTTTTCTCTGCCATGGGTGGAGTTACGAACGTTTTATTAGCCGCTGGATCTACAGCTGCAAGTAAGAAGACGCTTGATCATACAATCATCGAAGAAATAGAGGCGCGTCATTTCGAAGTAATTCGTCATTTTATTCCTGTAACAGCTCAATCGCAAGTTATTGCTCAGATTCGCACCTTGGTGAATGAATTACGTGACGTACTGAAAGGAATCAATTTAATTCATGAGATTTCGCCCAAAACATCGGATTTACTAGTGAGTTTTGGAGAACGACTTTCTACAGCCCTAATTGCAGCAATTCTGGAACAGCGAGGCTTACCTGTTCGTTTTTTAGATGCGCGTGAGGTGGTGAAAACCAACAGTCATTTTGGTAAAGCTGAGGTTCGTTTTGAAGAAACCAATGCATTAATTCAAGCAAATTTTGCAGCTCATCAGGGTGAAATTGCCCTTATTACAGGTTTTATTGGTTCCAATGACGCGGGTGAAACGACAACCTTGGGTCGTGGTGGTTCCGATTATACAGCATCCATTTTTGGGGCAGCTTTAGCGGTACAAGAGATTGAAATATGGACGGATGTCGATGGTATGATGACTGCTGACCCACGTAAAGTGGCTGCCGCATTTACGATTCCATCCATCTCATATGCGGAAGCCATGGAGTTGACCCATTTTGGTGCGAAGGTTATTTATCCGCCTTCACTTCAGCCTGCCTTTGCGAAAAATATCCCGATTCGGGTATTAAATACATTTAATCAAGCTTTCGAGGGAACTGTCGTATCACGCGTATCTTCACCGAGTCCGTATATTATTACTGGTATTAGCTCCATTGATGAGTTGGCGCTCGTAAATGTTCAAGGATCCGGGATGATCGGTGTGGCGGGTGTTTCTGCAAAACTCTTTACCGTATTGGCAAAAGAGAAGATTTCCGTGGTATTGATTTCACAAGCCTCATCGGAACATTCGATCTGTTTCGCGATTGATCCGCAAGTGGCTTCCAAGGTAGATAAGATTTTAGCCAAAGAGTTCGCTCAAGAGATTGCTTCTGGTGATATAGAAGGAATTGATATCCAACAAGATTTATCGGTGATTGCGGTTGTAGGTGAGGGGATGCGTAAGCATACGGGTGTGAGTGG
>DKIP01000108.1:9912-18471 GCA_002454335.1 Cytophagaceae bacterium UBA6715
GAGTTGAATATTTCCGTTGTTATTGAGAAGAAAGACCTTTCTAAGGCCTTGAATGTCATTCATGAGACCTTCTTCTTCTCACAAATTAAAACCTTGAACCTGTATTTAGTTGGAGCTGGTTTGATCGGTAAAACCTTGTTAAACCAATTGGTTGGGCAAGAGCGCTATTTAGAAAAATACAAAGGCCTGCGCATCCAATTAGTGGGTATTGCAAATTCACGTAAACAACTGATTAACCCTGCAGGTATTCCAATCGATCAAGCCATTGAGTTACTGGATTCCATAGGTGTTTCGGCTTCACTGGATCACTTTGTAAGTGAAATCAAGCATTTGAACTTGCCGAATTCCATTTTTGCAGATTGTACGGCGAGTAAGGAAATACATCAATATTATTTAGGCCTTTTTGAAGCGAACGTTTCGGTGGTCACACCGAATAAGGTTGCTAATTCAGGGCCATACGAGCAATATGCGGCTTTGCACCAAACAGCTTTAAGCAAAGGAGTGAAGTTTATGTATGAGACGAATGTAGGGGCGGGTTTACCCGTGATTAATACCTTGCAAGGCTTGATTGCCTCAGGTGATCGCTTCGAGAAGATTGAAGGAATTCTTTCAGGTACCTTGTCATTTCTATTTAATCAGTTTGTTCCTGGGAAATCCTTTGCTGCTGTATTGCGTGAAGCAAAAGCCAAAGGCTATACAGAACCCGATCCTCGGGAAGATTTGAGCGGTATGGATGTGGCACGGAAGATTTTGATTCTGAGTCGGGAGATTGGATTGAAACTAGAGTTTGCAGATATAACGATTGAAAAAATCATCCCTCCAGCATGCGAGGCAGCGCCAACGGTCGATGCGTTTTTTGAGGAATTAGATAAGGCGAATGCTTATTTTGAAGCTTTGGTCAATGAAGCATACGCAGAGAAAAAAGTGCTTCGTTACATTGCTAAATTAGAAAATCAGAAAATTTCAATTGGTTTACGTGCGGTAGGTGCTGATCATCCTTTCTATCAAATGGATGGTGCGGATAACGTAATTGCCTTTACGACAAAGCGTTACCATGATCGTCCTTTGGTAATTAAAGGGCCTGGTGCAGGTGCTGAGGTAACAGCTTCGGGCGTTTTTGCTGATATAGTTTCAATTGGTAGCTATTTATCTTAACATGGAAAGTATTCGCGTATATGCCCCAGCAACGGTTGCCAATGTAGCTTGTGGATTTGATATTTTTGGATTTGCAGTGAATCGTCCGGGTGATGAAGTTGTCTTGACAAAAAAATCGACCCCAGGGATTGTAATCAAAGAAATTACCGGTGATGAAGGTCGCTTGCCTAAGGAAGTTGCCAAAAATACGGCAGGGATTGCCATCTTAAAATATTTGGAATTTATCGGCCAGCCCGATCAAGGTTTTGAGCTTTCCTTGCATAAAGATATGCCCTTGGGATCTGGTTTGGGTTCTTCTGCAGCTTCTGCGGTAGCAGGTGTTTTTGCTGCCAATGAATTGATGGGGAAACCCTTAAGTCAAAAAGATTTATTGCCTTTCGCGATGGAGGGTGAGCGTGTGGCATGTGGTTCAGCGCATGCGGATAACGTGGGCCCTAGTTTATTAGGAGGCTTTGTCGTGATTCGTAGCTATGATCCTTTGGATATTATTCAATTACCTACGCCTTCGGATTTGTATGCAAGTATCGTTCATCCGCAGATTGAAGTGAATACCAAAGATGCACGTCGGATCCTTGAACGTGAGATTACCTTGGGTAAAACGATCACGCAGATGGGGAATGTGGCGGGTTTAGTGGCGGGTTTATTAACGTCGGATTATGATTTAATTGGTCGTTCTTTGGTCGATGTGATTGTCGAGCCTGCACGTTCTATTTTAATCCCTCAATTTCACGAAGTGAAAGCGGCTGCGCTACATGCTGGCGCATTAGGTTGTTCTATTTCAGGTTCTGGGCCGTCATTATTTGCCTTATCGAAAGGGGAAGAAACTGCGAAATTGGTCGCTAAAGTAATGTCTGATGGCTTTAATGCTGTTGGTATTGGGTCTGAGGCCTATGTTTCACAAATTAACCAACAAGGCCCGATGATTCGTTAGGCTTTGGGATGAGCTTGTTTGTAAATTTCCTTCAGCTTTTCCATCGAATTATGTGTGTAGACCTGTGTTGCAGCTAGATTTGCGTGCCCCAATAATTCTTTGATTGCATTTAAATCGGCTCCTCGATTTAATAGATGAGTTGCATAGCTATGGCGCAACACGTGAGGCGAAAGCTTTTCTAAGGTGCTTACTTCTCCTAAATATTTCTTGACTAAGCGTTGGATGAACATCGGATAGCAGGGCTCTCCCTTGTCGGTGAGTAGTAAATATGGGCTCTGAAAGGGATTCAGCGCTTGATATTGCTTCACGAGTTCTACGAGTATCCCAGGCATCGGAATAATGCGTTCTTTATTGCGTTTCCCGATAACCCGTAGGGTTTTCGCGGATAAGTTAACTTGTTGGAGCGTCAACTGAATCAATTCCGCCAAGCGCATTCCTGTCCCATATAGTAACATTAAAACGAGTTGGTCGCGTACCTCCTCAAATGTATTTTTAGGAATTTCTTGTTGGGCGAAGACCTGTTCCATCTCTGATTCTCGCAGGTATGTGGGCAATGTTTTACTCGTTTTTACCATGCGAATCGTTTGCATGGGATTGTCGGTCACATCTCCTCGACGCTGTAGATACTTATAAAAAGTGCGAAGTGTAGCAAGTTTCCTGTTAATGGAGCGATTTTGTATGCCTTGATTGGATAATGCCACAAGCCAAGTACGAATCGTGTGGCTTTTGATTTGATTGACAAGCAGGTTTTCTGGGGCAAGGAAATCGAGAAATTGAAGGAGGTCAATTTCGTAGGAACGAAGCGTTAAAGGACTTAATCGCCGTTCTACTTGTAGGTGCTGTAAAAAAAAATTGACTACTTCGCGATTCATAGATCGAAAGTAGTCAATTCTAGGAAAAATCGAAACAAACTAGTTGTTGATATTTCCGTATGTCTTTTGCTTATAAGCAGCACGAATCATTTCCGTACGACGAGCGATTGATGGTTTTTCAAAAGCAGATCTTCTACGTAATTCTTTAACTACACCTGTTTTTTCAAACTTCTTTTTAAAGCGCTTAAGGGCTTTATCAATTGACTCGTTCTCTTTGATCGAAATAATTAACATGTATTTTTTCCTTTTTGAATTAAAATGTTCGCAAAGATAAATTTATTTTTTTGATTGTGCAAGTAGTCTTTTGGAATTTTATGAGTGAAAATGTCCTATTTTTGTAGTTCATTTTAAAACTATTGTATGTCGGAGTTTTCACGGACAACTGTCACGGCCGCTTTAATCTATGCGAATGGTCCAATTCACATTGGACACTTAGCAGGATGTTATTTGCCAGCTGATATTTATGTGCGCTATTTACGTTTAAAGAAGCAGGATGTTATTTTTGTTTCCGGTACGGATGAGCATGGAGTGCCTATTACAATTAAGGCGCAAAAGGAGGGGAAAACGCCGCAAGAAGTGGTTGATTACTATTATGCGAACATCAAAGCTTCTTTCGAAGACTTTGGTATTTCCTTTGATATATATGGCAGAACATCAGATCCTGTGCATCACAAGATGTCGCAAGATTTTTTCTTGCATTTATACAAGGAAGGGAAATTTATCGAAGAGGTAACGGAACAGTATTATGATGAGGCTGCGGATCAGTTTTTAGCAGATCGTTACATTACGGGCGAATGTCCCAAATGTCATCAGCCGGGTGCTTATGGGGATCAATGTGAGAAATGTGGATCGTCGTTGTCACCTACAGAATTAATCAATCCAAAGTCATCATTAAGTGGCGCTTCGCCGATTTTAAAAGAAACCAAAAACTGGTTTTTACCTTTGGATCAATGGCAAGGAGCATTAGAAGATTATGTGAATGCGCATCCTGAATGGAAGCCAAACGTTAGTGGCCAAGTTAAATCCTGGTTGCAAGATGGTTTACGTCCCCGTGCCATGACCCGTGATTTAAGTTGGGGTGTGCCTATTCCATTACCCGATACGGAAGGGAAAGTGCTTTATGTATGGTTTGACGCACCGATCGGATATATTTCTATGACAAGCCAATTAACGTCGGATTGGGAGAAGTATTGGAAGGCAAAGGATAGTCGGATTGTACATTTTATTGGGAAGGATAATATTGTTTTCCATTGTTTGATATTTCCAGCTATGTGCATGGCGCATGGAGAATTTCAATTAGCGGACCAGGTGCCGGCGAACGAATTCATGAACCTGGAAGGGGATAAGATTTCAACCTCGCGTAATTGGGCGGTCTGGTTGCATGAATATTTGCAGGATTTCCCAGGTAAGCAAGACGTATTGCGTTATGCTTTAACAGCTTCAAGTCCGGAAACCAAAGATGCCGACTTTACATGGGCCGATTTTCAGACCAAAAACAACTCGGAACTCGTAGCGATTTTGGGCAATTTTGTGAATCGGGCTTTTGTGTTGATTGATAAGAATTTTGAAGGTATTGTGCCTGCAAAGGCTGTTGGAACAGGTTTGGAAGAAGATATCAAGCAAGCATTAGCTGATATACCGGCGAAGTTAGAGGCTGCTTTAGCGAATTACAAATTCCGGGATGCTTTGGTGTTGGCGATGGAAATCGCGCGGATTGGTAATAAGTATTTAGCTGATGCGGAGCCATGGAAAATTATCAAAGAAGATCAAGAGAAGGCAGGTACTGTTTTGAATTATGCAGTACAATTGGTGGCTCATGCCTCTGTTGCCTTGGAACCCTTTATTCCATTTACGGCTGCTAAGTTAAGAATAGCTTTGGGAATTCAAGAAGCTGATTGGTCGACAATTGGTGATTTTGAATTAATCCCAACGGGTCAAAAACTGGCCAATCCTGGATTATTATTTGAGAAATTAGAAGACAATGTAATTCAAGCACAGGTTGATAAATTAAAGCAAACGAAAGAAGCGATGGAATTAGCGAGTAAGCAAGTGAATCCAATTAAGGAGACCATTGATTTTGAATCATTTACTAAGATGGATTTGCGCGTGGGGCACATCACTGCGGCAGAGAAAGTGGAAAAGAGTAAAAAGTTATTGAAATTGGCTGTGAATGATGGTCAAAAAGAGCGTACGATATTAAGTGGTATTGCTGAGCATTTTGAGCCAGCGGATGTAATAGGTCGACAAGTTTGTTTCTTGGCAAATTTGGCCCCACGCAAAATAATGGGGCAGGAGAGTGAGGGGATGATCCTGATGGCGGAGGATGCAGATGGTAGTTTAGCCTTTATGCAGCCGAGTAAAGCGATTTGGAATGGGGCTTCCATAAGCTAATAGCTTACCAGATTGATCAAATAAAAATAAGGCCAGAAGAAACTTCTGGCCTTATTTGTTTAACCTCTAAACCTATTTAACTATGAAAATTTATACAAATATAGATGTTTTGTTTGAATAATATGAGTTTAATGCAAAAAAATAAAAAAGGCGCCATTAGAAACAGCGCCTTTTTTGATTACCTCTAAACCTATTTAACTATGAAAACTACTTACAATCTAATTTTGAAATACAACGATCAAATCTTGATTTTGTTCTGTTTCGTTGTTGAAATCTGCCTCAATTTTTGGCTCAATGGCTAAAACAGACCAAATCGCATTAATTGCTTTCGCAGATTTATTAATTTCTTTAACCCAATTATTCGTTTTTTCATCCGAAACACCTGCCTGATTTACAATGGATTGAACTGTCTCGTTGAAAAGAGCTTGTTCCGCCTTGCTAGCTTTTAAATAAGCCGACTGGTTGTTTTGGTAATTCTCTAAAATCGAAATTGTTAAACTTGCTGATGTGGATGCGTAAGCTCCTACAAAATCTTTCTTTATCAAGGACTGAATAACTTCAGATAGGGTTTCTTTTTTGTGTGACAATACTGTTGTCGACGCATCTACATTTGATGCCGTTCCGCTCGCTTTTACCGCTGTTGCTGTTAGGCTTAGTCCTACTAAAACGCTAACCATTAAAAATTGCTTTTTCATAAATTCGTTATATTTATTAACTAAATCAACGATACAAAATTATTGCATTTTTTTAATATAGCAAAACTTGCTTTTGGACAATTTCGGAATATATAATTTAATATTTTTCGATTATGGGTTTAAATTCGGAATATATTTAACGTTTTTCGAATTAATACCAAATATTATTTGGATAACAATTGTAAACCTTTGGGATAATTCTAATTTAAAAATTTAGGAAAAATTATAAAATTCTTTAAAAAGTACAATCATTGGTTGTATTTGTTCATTGTTTGTTGGATGCCTTGTAGGCAGAATGAATCAATGATTTCATTCGATCGATTTAAGATGAATGGAATAAGTCCAATTTCTTCTTCGGAAAAGTTACTTAATACAAAATCTGCTTGTCGGCCTTTCGAAAAATCCGATCCAATTCCCATGCGCAGGCGGGCATATTCTTGTGTATTCAATGTCGCCTCGATGCTTTTAAGTCCATTATGTCCACCACTGGATCCTTTGGGCTTTAAACGCAGTGTTTCAAATGGCAATGCGATATCGTCTGTCAATATTAACAGGCGTTCTTTTTCAATTTTTAATTGCTGGCACCAATAATTTACCGCCTTGCCGCTTAAATTCATGTAAGTGCTTGGTTTTAGTAAATGTATTTGGTGTCCTTTTAGCTTATAAGATGCGATGGCGCCTAATCGGTCTTGGCTAAAGCTGATTGATTTATCTTTGGCTAGGTAGTCCAAAGCCATGAAGCCGATGTTGTGGCGAGTGAAGAGGTATTCCGGGCCGATGTTGCCGAGTCCAACAATTAAGAAGTTCATGTGTTATAATATTTCACACAAATTACGCGCAAATTTTTTAGAACACCTCGAAGGCATTACCTTCGGTAAAAATTTTTACCATGAATAAGATTGCATGCATCACGGGCGCGAGCTCAGGAATCGGTCTAGCGACAGCTAAAGCATTGTCAGCCGCTGGCTATCAATTAATTCTTTGTGGACGTCGCTTCGAACGTTTGGACGCATTGAAAAATGAATTGCCAACAGATTCCTATCTGCTAACTTTTGATGTACGTGATCGCAATGGAGTAGAGGAAGCTTTTCATTCGCTTCCTGATGCTTGGAAAAACATTGATGTTCTAATTAATAATGCGGGAAATGCGCATGGGATGAGTGCGATTCAGGATGGGGATCCTGCCGACTGGGATGCGATGATGCATAGTAATGTGGATGGTTTATTGAATGTTTCCCGTTTGGTTATCCCAGGGATGATTCAGCGTGCTGCTGGCCATATCGTTAATTTATCTTCGATAGCTGGCAAGCAAACCTATCCGAATGGCAATGTGTATTGCGCTTCTAAAGCTGCCGTTGAGGCACTTTCGCAAGGCATGCGTCAAGATTTAACTATTCACGGCATCAAAGTTTCGAATGTGGCACCTGGCGCAGTGAATACGGATTTTTCGGCTGTTCGATTTAAGGGCGACCAGCAAAAAGCAGATGCGGTTTATGTGGGATTTGAACCTTTAGTTGCTGAGGATGTTGCGGATTTGATTCGTTATATTGTCACAGCTCCAGCACATGTGAACATTTCGGACGTAACCATTCTCCCGAAAGCACAGGCCTCGGCCACACAAATATTACGAAAGAATTAATTGCTTCTTTGGCGAACGGTTTCAAAAATTACCACACCCGCCGCAACAGATACGTTAAGTGAGCCAACCTGTCCACTTTGAGGAATAACGGCCAAATCATCGGATTTACGAATTAATTCGTCGGAGATTCCATCTTCTTCTGATCCCATAATGATGGCAACAGGTCCGCTATAATCCACAGCATAAACCGAACTGCGACCTTTTTCTGTACAGGCAACGACCTTTAATCCGGAGTTCTGTAGAAAATCAACCGTTTGAAGTAGGCTTTCTTCCCGACAAACCGGAATGAAGTTTAAGGCACCTGAGGAAGTTTTCATGGCATCGCCATTGATTTGAGCAGCTCCACGCGCTGGGATTACAATCGCATGAACTCCTGCACATTCAGCTGTACGGGCAATCGCACCAAAATTACGTACATCTGTGATGCGGTCTAAAATTAAAATGAACGGAATTTCGCCTTTTTCGAATGTGTCTGCAATGACATTTTCCAATTTGGCATAATGTATAGCCGAAACGAAAGCGATGGCTCCTTGGTGATTTTTACGTGTGATGCGATTCAATTTTTCCAAAGGAACTTTCTGTACTTGGATGCCCTTTTCACGAGCTAAGTCCAGGATTTCACTGTTTCCTAACTCGCGTTGAACTAATAAACGGTCGATTTCTTTTCCCGAACGAAGTGTTTCCAATACGGATTGTACCCCAAAAACAAACTCTTTGTTTTCTGTTTTGGGACTTGTGAAATGTCTAAATGGGCGCTTAAATGGCTGTCTTGATTCGTTTTCTTCTGACACGTTGATTGCTGTAAATTTGACACGAAGGTCGGCATTTTTTTTTAAATCATTTGTCTGAATGTCAAATTAAGCCGAGGAACCTTGA
>DKIP01000013.1:0-851 GCA_002454335.1 Cytophagaceae bacterium UBA6715
ATGGATGAATTGGTCAAAGAGGCTAGCTCATTAGCCAAGAAAGGAACTAAAGAATTGATTTTAATCGCTCAAGATTTGACCTTTTACGGCTTGGATTTAAAAGGGGAAGGGAAATCAGGCCGACAACTTAAAGAACTTTTAGAACGCCTATCCGATGTGCAAGGCATCGAATGGATCCGTTTACAATACGCTTATCCGGCAGGTTTCCCCATGGACATTTTGCATACGATGGCTGAGCGTGATAATATTTGCAAGTATTTGGACATGCCGCTACAAAGTGGCTCCGATGCGATGTTGAAGCACATGCGTCGCGGAATCACCCGTGAAAAAACAGAACAATTAATTACCGACATTCGCGAAAAAGTACCTGGAATCGCTTTGAGAACGACGTTAATTTCGGGTTACCCGGGCGAAACAGATGCCGATTTTGAAGAAACCTATTCGTTCGTAGAACGTATGCGATTTGACCGTTTGGGGATCTTTAATTATTCACACGAGGAAAATACACATGCCTATTTAGTGCAAGACGATGTTCCGGAAGAGGTGAAGCAAGAGCGTTCGGATGAGATTATGGCGCTCCAACAAGGTATTTCGGAAGAGCTGAATCAAGCGAAAATCGGCCAGACATTCAAGGTCATGGTGGATCGCAAGGAAAGCGGATTCTTTGTGGGACGTACGGAACATGATTCCCCAGAGGTAGACAATGAAGTCTTAATTCCGGCTGAACAATTTGCCCGTCAGGGAGATTTTGTTCGGGTAAAAATCAATAAGGCAGAGGAATTCGATTTATACGGCGATATTGTTTCTTAATAACGAGGAATCGAATCATCCACTTCGCGCGACCAGGCATC
>DKIP01000013.1:990-46293 GCA_002454335.1 Cytophagaceae bacterium UBA6715
ATCCACTTGTAAGTTGTTCATCGACATGCAAATAGATCCTGCAATTTGCGCCTCCTCCCATTCGAAAGGTTCCCGCACATCGAGCACAAACTGAATATCGCCCTTATTGATGGAATCTGCAGCATCAACAGGCTCCATCTCTACCGGAACCCATGCTTTCACAGGAAATATGCATTCCTCCGCATCTGCCGAACGCTCCATCCGAAACTGATGCATGCGCATAGAACGTACATCCCAACGCAATAAATGATTTTGAGCCGGAGAAGACATTCCTGTTAAATAAAATATTGCTTCTTTGGCCTGCATCAATCCCATCATGCCTGGTAAGAAACCTAGCACACCCGCTTCGTCACAAGTGGGGATTTCCCCCGCCGACGGTTCATCTGGAAATAAACAACGGTAAGTAGGTCCAGTGCCATGGGCATTGCAAACAGCCAATTGGCCTTCCCATGTATGTATCGCCGCATAAACAAATGGCTTTCCAAATTTGACACAGGCATCATTGATCAAGTAGCGTGTGTCAAAATTATCGGTACAATCCACCACTAAATCAGCCGATTGAACCAGGTGATAATTCGACATTGAGAATTTCGCTGGTATGGCATCCACCTGCACATGTGGATTCAATGCCTCCACATAATCTTTGGCCATCAAAACTTTCGACTTCCCTACTTGATCATTGCGATAAATGGTTTGTCGGCCTAAATTGCTCAAATCCACCACATCGTGATCGATAAGCGTCAAATGTCCTACCCCCGCAGCTGCGAGGTACGGAATAACGCTAACACCTAAGCCACCCGCACCTACAATGAGTACATGCGCCCGCGAAAGGCATGCTTGCATTTCGAGCGTCCATTCAGGAATGGCCAATTGCTTTTGATATCGGGTTAATTCAGTTGAGCTTAACATGGGCAAATAAAAAAAGCCTCCTTGGTTTCAAGGAGGCTAATTTCGGTAAAAATCTTGATATAATTAGATCGACAATGTACCCTTACGAGCAGATGCGATTAATGTTTTCTCGAAACCGTTTTTGTTGATCGTACGGATTGCTTTCGCAGATACTTTCATACGAACCCAAACACCTTCAGACTCTAAGAAAAATTTCTTAGTCTGCAAGTTTGGGAAAAACTTACGCTTTGTCTTATTGTTCGCGTGTGATACGTTGTTACCTACACGAGTTCTCTTTCCAGTTAATTGACAAACCTTTGCCATAATATGTTGTTTTTAAAATTGAATGCGATCTAAGAGGATTTCCCTCAAAGGGATTGCAAAAGTAGGAAATATTTTGAAATATCCCAAAGGTCTTTACAAAATTTATAAAATGCCTTGGATTGTGTATCTTTGAGTCATGGCAAAGCGAAAATCCGAAGAATCCGTTAGCAAGAAAATCATCTCTTCCTTCATCTGGTTAGGAACCTTGCCATTATGCCTTTATACGCTACTGACCTATTTACTAAGCTATTCCCTCGTCATTGACCACTGGCTTGCCGGCTTCATCATGATGACCTTGCCTTACGCGCAATTACTTTGTTTGATTTCTTTGATCTATTGGATGTTTCGTCGGGCCAAACGAGCCCTATTACCACTCGTCGTCCTAGCATTAGGTTACGGATTTATTCCCCGTAGTATCGTTTGGAATACACCAAAACCTGTTGCCAAAACAGATCTTCGCGTCTTGAGTTATAATGTTTATGGGATGTATTCCAATAATTACAGTGGGAATGAGGAGAAGGTTAAGGCATTAAAAAGCTTCATGTTGGACTACCAAGCGGACGTGAAATGTTTTCAAGAGTTTTATTCGCATGCGGATCGCAAAGCTTATCGTAGCATCAATATGATGAAGGAATCGTATCCGCATTATGCTTTTATCCCTTTGAAAGAAGATTTTTTTGAGGCCAAAGAAAAAATGGGTTTGGCGATTTTCTCGAAACACCCCATCATTCATCAATCAGGCAAGCAATTTGGGAATTCAGCCAATGGCTATTTGTATGCAGATATTGTTGCCAAAGAAGATACGTTTCGCATCATCAATGTGCAATTATGGTCGATGGGTATTCGCGTAGGCCGCGTGACGGGAAAAATACGCGATCAAGATTATGAGGATGCGAAAAAAGAAGGTCGCGGTATCATGAATTCGTTGCGAAAAGGATTTATTCATCACAAGGATGAAATGTCGCAGATTAATCGGCTTATTCAAGAGAGCATGTATCCGGTGATTGTCGTAGGCGACTTGAATGAGACACCTTATGGCTGGGCCTATGGTACCTTGCGTGAGCGTTTGAAAAATTCATTTGAAGAAGCCGGCAGAGGATTTGGATTCACGTTAAATCGAAGCCCTTATTTGGTACGCATCGATAATCAATTTTGCTCCAATGATTTTACGGTAAACCAATTTGTTACATTACGTAACATCAAGTATTCCGATCACTTCCCGATCGCGGCAGATTATGAGCTAAAATAAGGAGCGAAGTTTAAATGAGATGAAGTGGAACGCATTTCCTCGTTTAACTAACAAATCAACTTGCTTTCCCTCTTTTTTCTTTAAAATGCGGTAAATATCTCCTAGCTCATAATCGGAAGTTCGAACACCATTAATTAGCCATATTTCATCACCGGGTAGCACACCTGCCTCATCGGCTGGAGAATTAGCCTGAACACTTTCAATGATAAAATTCCGAAATTTTTCACCGGTAGCACGCAACCCTAACCCAGAAAGCTCCATTTCAAATGGCCGCTTCCATTGCCTACCGATAGGCTTAAATACTACATATTGTTGCAAATAATTGAAGGTTACCACATAACGTCGCAAAAATTCTCCGCCTAAGCTCCCTTGAATCTGACTGGAATCTTTTAACAATTTGGGTACAGGAAAAGCTGTCGGAACATGCGACCAAGTCCATTTACCGAGACGAACTTGAGGTACATGGCCCATATTTCCAATAATAGCACCGTTCAATCCTTTCCCCAAATAAAATTGCTTATCGGAAAAGGTAAACAGACTTCTATCAACCCCAGCCCCTTCCAAAAAAAGTACGTGACCTGCTCCGGAATCAAGTAGAAGGCGATTTGATTTTATCCCTTGCTTACTTACAATGCAAACATCATGAATATAAGGTTTATTATCTTTTACCTCGATTGGAAAACGGAGCCCCATCGACTTTCGATAACGGTAATTTTCATCCTGCCTTAAAATCATTTTCTGGCGAGCATAGTCGAGCGTTACCACCAAATTAGAAAATAAATCATAACCCAATATGCCTTGAATGTTAGTCCCTACAAAATCAGACAAATTAAGTTGGCCACCATCTACATAGATTAAATTTTGATGTAAAGCTCGGGCGTCACCAATGCCCAATTGCACACCAATAACCACTTGGGCCTGAATAGCCTCCCCCTCACCAAGTCCCTTGAGTTCAATATTTCGGATTGCTTTCAATCCCAAGGACGTAAAGACGGTACTATCCGTCAATAAGGTGGTTCCTAAGCCCGTGTCAACCAAAAACCGAAGTGTGTCTGAATTATTAATTTTGATTGGAATCACAATCAAATTCGCATGAAGCTCAAATGGGATTTCAAGTTTCTTTTGCGCTTTAGACCAGCGAAATCCTAAGCCAAATTCTTTTAAGGAATCAAGCGATTTCACTTCCGCTCTCGAGGCGGAAATAAGGAATACCAAAAAGAGAGCAATCCAGCTAATTCGCATGACACTAAAACTACTCAGGTAAAACGAAAAAATCGTCTATTTTTGTCTTTCCTATGAAGAAAAAATCAAGTAATCAATTATGGAAGGTGCTCGGCACGAGTTTCGGGGTGGCCGTTACACTCGGTGGAACGGTGGGAACAGGGATTCTTCGTAAGCCCGGTCCTATCGCGGAGCTTTTACATGACCCATCGATGATTATTGGATTATGGCTTCTCGTTGCGATTTATGCACTTTTAGGGGTAAGTTGCATACTCGAATTAAGTCTTTCCATCCCGAAGGCAGGTGCTTGGTATGGATATGCGGAACGGGCATTTGGTCGTTATATTGGTTTTTTGGTGGGACTTAGCTCTTGGCTCGGAACGGTTACCGCCTTAGGTTTTGGATCCTATACGTGTAGTGAATACTTGGCCATTCTTTTTCCGAGTTTACAAGCATATGTATTGTATTGCGCCATTTCCCTCTTACTTATTTTATGGTTTTTCCATCAAATGGGCGTTGTCTTAGCAGGGAAATCGCAAGAATGGTTGAGCGGGATCAAAGCCTTGGCACTCATCGGCTTTGTCGTTATTTGTTTCATGCAAGGGGATGGTGGCACTTGGCACGCTAGCCCTGCAGCTCCGAGCGGTTTACCCTTGTGGTCTGGAATACTAACCGCTTTGCTTTCCATTTTCTATGCCTTCGACGGTTGGCATACCGCCGCTTATTTCACGGAAGAAAATAAAAATCCCGTGAAAAGCATGCCTAAATCCATGTTTATCGGGGTGATCATAGTAGCCTTCATTTACATCCTTATCAACATCGGTATCTTGAATACGCTATCGTGGGCCGAATTAAGTCAAAGCAAACTCGCCGCCGCGGATGCCATGCAAAAGATTCTCGGGGCCCAAACTGGCCGCTGGGTCACAACCTTTTTAATGCTCAGTATTTTAGGCATATTGAATACACAAGTTATGTTTGCCCCTCGAGTTATCTTCTCAATGAGTCGGGATGGATTATTTTTTGAAGGTGCTGGCAAGGTGAATGCCCAAGGTAGTCCCACAGTTGCAACTCACATGACGGTGGGTTTAGCGTGTTTGTTTTTGGTAAGCAGCCAGTCGATTAGTGACCGCCTATCCGACATCGCCACGTTCTTTTTTGTGGCGAGTTATTTAGCCGGTTTTGCTTCCTTGTTGCGATTAAGAAAAACAGAACCTGAATTACATCGTCCCTATCACGTTTGGGCTTATCCCTATTTGCCATGGCTACTCGTGTTTATTTCGAGCTTATTTTTGGCCGGGACGCTGATTCAAAACACGTCGAGTATTCCTTTTGTGATTGGGTTTATGGGCATCAGCTACTTCGTGTACCGCTTCGGCTTATCGAAGCGCGTTTAACAGACCTAATATATCCTGCTTCATTGCAGCTGTAGGCCGATTTCCTAAATTCGACATGATGGAAAAAACGAACATTTTACCCTGTGCATTCCGATAATAACCCGCTAAATTATAGGTATTCCCGAAGGAACCCGATTTCGCATAAAAGCGAGATGCATTTGAAGTAGGCAACATTTTTCGGATAGTTCCCGTCCGACCCGATTCCGGCAAAAGCTTAAATAATCGTTCTTCATTTAATTCTGCTTTCAATGTCAATAAAACAGCAACTAAATCTTTAGGGCGCATCAAATTATAGCGTGAAAGCCCTGAACCATCCACCCATTTCAAAGGAGCCAAAAGTGAATCTTCCTTTTTTAATTTCTCAATGATTTGGCTTGTCGGCCCAACCCAATTTTTCTGGGCTGCGATCAAGTAAAGTAATTGCTCGGCAATTTGATTATCACTGAAATGTAACATCGGAAGATAGAGGCTGTCCGTTTTGCCTGCATAGGCCAATACCGACCGAGCATCAAAAGCTTTGGGAGCTGCCAAAACAGGCTTGCCCAACTGAGCAGTCAATAGGTCGGCGGATTGCTTAGCCGAAGTGATAAATGGTACTGCCACAGTTGGCATTTTTTGAACGGTAGGAACTTCGAATACATTTGAAGTTCGATCTCGTTGCACAAATTGACTTTTCCCTGATTTAACCTGTGGCTCAAAATAGGAAGGGAAAGCGTGTACGACACCTGAGGTTATAGAAAAACGCACTTGATTATTATACATCGGAATGGATGATATTTCAGCAGAATAATCATCAGCATAATCATCCCAGGCCCAGCCTTCGCCCAAGGGCTTACAATGTTCATCGGAGTCAGCTAATACCAAAACCTTGTTCGATCCGCTTAACTTCCTCAACAAGGCATCCCCCTTTAAATCTGGATGCAATAAACTTGGATCTCCCGTTCCCCAGAAATAAAGCGTGTCCTGGGTTTCTAAGTAACGGTAAGTTGGAATGGAATCAGGCAAGATCCGTGTTGCTTCCAAAAATGTGACCAATTTGGCATTCGATGCCGGCATGAAATAGTGGTCGGCATGGTGTTGAAAAACAACTTTACCACTCGCTAACTCTTTAATCAAAACACCCGATGCTTGTTCATCCAGATGACCTGTTTTAAATGCTTTTGAAATTCGAGTGCTTGTACAGGATGCGGCCAACAAGCCAATCAACACAAGAGATGCTAGTAGTTTCATAGCTTAAAGGTAAAAAAAATCTGTATTTTCGTGCTCAAATAATAAGAATGCTTGTAGCTTTTGTCATCTTTTATTTAGTCTTAAACCTGTTGGTCGGTTGGTTTGCTAGCACCAAAGTGCGTACCACAACCGATTTCGTTTTAGCGGGTCGTACCTTGTCATTGGGTTTGGCGACAATGGTAACATTTGCCACATGGTTTGGGTCTGAAACAATGCTTGGAGCTCCTCGTGAGTTTGTCCATGGAGGACTCTATGCTGTTATTGAGGAACCTTTCGGCGCCGCTTTAGGCTTATTTATCGTAGGTGCAATTTATGCCCGAAAACTTTATCCATTACCCGTATTAACCTTTAGTGATTTCTTCCGTATCCGTTTTGGGAGGCTGTCTGAAAAAATTTCTGCCCTGGTCATGATACCTTCCTATTTCGGATGGATTTCTGCCCAATTAGTCGCTTTGGGTCTCACCTTGCATCTTTTACTCCCCATCAGTACAGAAATGGGCATCGTCATCGGAGCATTATTGGTGATGACATACACCCTGATGGGAGGTATGTGGTCCATCTCCATCACCGACTTCCTTCATAACATCATCCTGATCATCGGTTTGTTAATTTTAGCCTATTTATTGTTAGATAAAATTCCGGATTTGGGGGTATTCATAAGCCAACAACCCCAAGGATTTTTCCGATTCACTCCGATAAAAAACACATGGATTGATTGGCTTCAGTACATCGGAGCTTGGATGGTGATTGGGCTGGGAAGTATTCCCCAACAAGATATTTTCCAACGTGTCATGTCGGCAAAAAGCAGCCCCATTGCTGCCAAAGCGAGCATCGCTGCAGGAACCATGTATTTAACCATTGCAATGCTACCCCTCTTGATTGGATTAGTTGGTGTCCGATTATACCCTAGTTTATTGGCCGATGATGCGCTCTTAATTCCACATTTGGTCATGCAGTTCATGCCTTATGGAATCCAAATCTTGTTTTTAGGCGCCTTGCTCTCCGCCTTGTTGAGTACTACAAGTGGGGCGATTTTAGCCCCGGCATCTGTGTTGGGAGAAAATTTGCTGAAACCGATGATGAAGTATCCTTCTGACAAAAAAGTATTGGCCATTATCCGCCTCTCAGTGGTTTTAGTGACAACCGCCTGCATTTGGATGGCGGTCAGTCGACAAAATATTTTTGAACTCGTGGGCGAAGCTTCTGCATTCAGTTTGGTTTCCTTATTTATTCCTCTGAATGCGGGATTGTGGTGGAAAAAAGCTAGTGCGATGGGTAGCCACCTGAGTATGCTTTTAGGTCTTTTTGTATGGGTCTTTTTCCATTTTATCTATGCGACAGAAATTCCTGCCATATGGTTTGGATTAATTGCCAGTATCGCTGGTTTACTCCTAGGTAGCTATGGGTTTCCTAGGCCAGCCAAGGCTGCTGAATAGTACCGATGTATTTTCCTTTTTGTTGGGTCAAAATTAAGTCTAATAAACTCTCACCAACATTGGGATACATGATAACCTGAGCAATTTGCTCAATGGGCATCCACAAAACCTCCATAGCGCTCGTTTCATCTGCTTGCAAATCAGGAATACCTGCGAGTAATTCGCCCTCAAAAAGAATATGCAATACGTCATCACGTTGTTCGTTACCACTCACTTGACCCATGACGAGCATATCTCCTACTTCCACATCGATGCCTAATTCCTCCATGCACTCGCGCACAATGGTTTCACTTAGTAATTCACCGGGATCAGGATTTCCACCCGGCAGGTTATAGATAAATTGTTCCCCGTACTGATACTTCATGACGAGTAAATGATTGTTTTCAATTAAAACTAGAGCTGGTCTGCAACGCATAAATTAGGGTAATACATCTTTAAATTAACATTATTTTTCGAATTGTCCTACCTTTGCAATGCTAAAACCTGCCAAATGACCGTTCAAGACGTTTGTAATTCCATGGAAACATGGGCGCCATTAAGTTGGCAAGAATCCTATGACAACGCGGGACTCCTCTGCGGAAGTCGAGCAAAATCCGTATCCGGTATACTCATCAGTTTAGACTGTACAGAAGCCGTCGTTCAAGAAGCCATCGATAAAGATTGTAATATGATCGTGGCGCACCATCCCATCGTGTTTAAAGGATTAAAATCCTTGACGGGAAAAGATTATGTGGAGCGGACAATGATTTTGGCCATCAAAAACGATGTGGCGATTTACGCAAGTCATACCAATTTGGATCATGCACCCAAGGGCGTTAGTTACCAATTAGCCCAAACGCTAGGCTTGGTCAATGGACAAGTATTACGCCCATTTAAACAAGCCTTAAAGCAATTAACCTACTTCGTCCCAAGCGATGCCGCTGAAATGACTCGCACAGCATTACATGCCGCCGGAGCGGGGAACATAGGCAATTATTCCGACTGCAGTTTTAGTCAAACGGGGACGGGCCGATTTACACCTAATGAAATAGCTAATCCAACGATTGGGACAAATAATCATGCGGAGGCTGTTCAGGAAGACCAAGTACAAATGATTTTTCCGGTACATTTTGAAAACAGAATTATTCAAGCGCTGAAATCAGCGCACCCTTATGAGGAAGTAGCCTATTTTATTCATGCCTTAGATAACACTTGGGATGAAGTGGGTTCCGGCTACATCGCTGAATTACCTTCTGCCATGGATCCAATAACATTCAGTACGTATTTAAAAACGAAATTGGGCTTGAAATATTTCCGACATACAGCCTGGCTCGGTCAACCTATTAAACGGATTGCAGTATGCGGAGGCGCCGGAAGTTTTTTACTCAAGGATGCGATAAAAGCCGGCGCGGATGTTTTTATCAGTGGCGATTTCAAATATCATGAATTCTTTGATGCAGAAAATCATTGCACCATTTGCGATATAGGCCATTATGAATCGGAAGTCATGATAAAGGATGCTATCCATGCTTATTTATCAAATAATTTTAGTACTTTTGCCGTTCTGAAAAGTATGACCAACAGCAATCCTGTGAGTTATGCTTAATTTTAGAGCGAATTAATAATTCAAACGCAACAAGAAGAATGGCTACAGTTACCGAAACTACAATTGCCCAAAAGTTAGAAGGCTTATTAAAGCTTCAAACCATTGATTCAGCCTTAGACAATATCAAGAAAGTACGAGGTGATTTACCTGAAGAGGTTCGTGATTTAGAAGATGAAATCGCTGGTTTAGAAACTCGTTTAACGAAATTCCAATCTGAAATCAGTTCATTCGAAGAGCAAATCTCGAATTACAAAATTTCTAAAAAGGATTCTGAGAAGCTTATTGTCAAATACAAAGAGCAACAAATGAATGTCCGCAATAACCGTGAGTTCGACGCTATTTCAAAAGAAATCGAATTGCAAGGTTTAGAAATGGAGATTGCTGACAAGCGCATTAAAGAAATCGATTTCAAAGTATTGAACAAAAATGATGAAATCGCAAGCGTAGAATCTAATTTACACGAGCGCAAAAAAGATCTTGAAATCAAACAAAAAGAATTAGAAGTGATCATCGGCGAAAGCGAAGAAGATGAGCAAAAATTCTTGAAAGATCGTGAGAAAGCGTTGAAAAATGTAGAGGAGCGTCTGTTAAAATCTTACAATAAATTACGTGACAATGCCATCAATGGATTAGCTGTTGTTATGGTGAAACGTGGTGCATGTGGTGGATGTTTCAGCTCCGTACCTCCACAACGTCAAACAGACATCAAAGACAAGAAGAAATTGATCGTTTGTGAGCATTGCGGACGTATTCTTGCGGGTGTTGAGGATCCAATTCCGGCGCCGGAGAAAGAGAAAAAACCACGCGGGAAAGCGGCAACTGCAGCAGCTGCAGCAGCAACCGCTGAATAAGCCGACTCCCCTAACATATAAGAAAGCCTGAAGATTTTTCAGGCTTTTTTTATACCCATTCGGCAGGCATAAAAAAAGCTCAGCCTTCCGACTGAGCTCTTCATACATATCGAGTTTCTTATTTCTTCAACATCCCTAATAGGGCGCTTAATTTATCTTTCATATCCTTGCGATCAACGATGAAATCCAAGAAGCCATGATCCAAAACGAAATCAGCGCTTTGGAATCCTTTTGGCAAATCTTTACCAATCGTTTCTTTGATGACACGTGGTCCGGCAAAACCAATTAATGCACCTGGCTCCGCGATGTTAAAATCGCCTAACATAGCAAATGATGCTGTCACACCACCGGTTGTGGGGTCTGTCAACAAGGAGATATAAGGAATTTTAGCCTCCGCCAATAATGCCAATCGAGCTGAGGTTTTCGCCATTTGCATCAGTGAGAAACCTGCCTCCATCATACGCGCACCACCAGAACGAGAGATCATTAAAAATGGAGTTCCCGTTTTCAACGAATGATCGATGGCACGAGAAATCTTCTCTCCTACAACGGAACCCATTGAACCTCCAATGAAACTAAAGTCCATGGCAGCAATCGTAATCGGCATTCCGTTCATGTCACCATAGGCTGCGCGGACAGCATCTTTCAATCCCGTTTTATGTTCCGTAGCTTTTACACGATCCGTATATTTTTTTGTGTCCGTAAAGTTCAAAGGGTCGCCAGAACTCAACATCGGATCTAATTCTGTATAACGCGATTGGTCAAAAAGCAATTCGAAATATTCCTGTGAACCAATTTTCTCGTGGTAATTACAACTTGAACATGTAAATGCGAATAAGCGGTGTTCCCGAGTATGTAACGCTTTTTTACAAGATGGGCATTGGTACCAAAGGCCATCAGGGGCTTCACGTTTGAATTCAGTGGGAGTCTGAATTCCTTTATCTTTTCTTGTAAACCAAGACATAATGCTAAATTAAATGTTTGCAAAGATAATTAAAAAGGCATTAGCTTCTCTATTTGACCAAGACAAATCGCTTCAACACCACTTGATTTTCTACCTGTAATTGCAAGGCATAAGTTCCAGAAGCCAAATAAGATAAGTCTACCTGACATTCAAAGCGATTACCCTGTGTTGGATAATTTTGATTGTATACAGGTCTTCCCTGCAAATCAATCACGCGTAAAGCAATGCCATTCAAATCACTAGCCTGCTCATAGATCACCTGCAAAAGACCAGAACTTGGATTGGGTGAAATTTGCAGGCCTTTTGCTAGCGATGATGGTTCTATGGCTAAAATAGGATCAACTTTGGGCGCTTGAATCTTCAAATTATCTACAGCCCAACCCCAGCCATGCGCCCCTACATCCGCATGCAAGCGGAATCGAATGATTACTTGGTCATTCACACTGAATTTTCCAGAGGCCAGCATATCTATCTCGTGGTTTTTCACCAAGGTACTTGTTGCTGTGGCAGTTGAATTTCCATCTGCATCACCCGCACTATTCCATTTAGATAACCAAGTAGCATTGAAGTTCGAATCCCAGCCATTAGCAAAGTTATACCAAGTCTTCCCGTCATCATTTGAGCCTTGAACAATCACATAATCAAAGAAACTACGATTCACGGTACCATCCGCATTTAAAAAAGATTCGCCCGCTTCCCCAGGTTCCACCAACACGATTTCATCGAAGGTAATTTTCGGGTTATCAGCAGCAATTTTAATTGGCTTCAACAAAATAGCATCCGAGTTCGTGAATTTATCCGAGCCACCTACTCCGTCATATGATTCTTCATTTCCATCTGCATAGGGGTGTAGAGAATGCAAGGCCACAGTCGAAAATCCAGCTGCCTGCGTTAAATTAAAACCTTTCAAGAAGAAATCTGCCGAAGGCGTCGCATCAAAGTTTTGAACATAAGTCGACACAGGTTCTGCTAAAGCCAAGACTTTAAAGTCATAGTATCCTGAAGAAGGACTATAAACAATATTGGAAATCTTCGCGGCATCAGCCACTACGACCCGGTAGCGAATGACATCGCCAGCCTTAAGCTGACCCGCAGCAAAATTAAAACTATTGCTATACTTAAACGATTCGCCTGCGACTTTGGTAAAATCTTTCCGAACGAATGCTGCCCCATTGATGGAATACTCCATATAAACGGCGGAAATGCCTAAATTATCAGAGGTAAGTAAAGTGGGCAATGTAATTGTCGTCTGAGAATTAAAGATGTATTTCAGCGGATTCGCGTAAATAACTACAGGTTTTACCGTATCCGCCCCCACGGTGAAATCAAAATAACTTCCAAAATTTGTACCCTCAATCACAGGCGCCTCAGCTGGAGTTGTTACTTTTTTACCTCCGGCATCATTTGCCGTCCAATAATAATTAATCTTGCGCGTTGCAGCGGATTTTGGCAAGGTGTATGTGTAGGTATTTCCCGACTTGACTAAAGGCATGGAAGTAGCAGACAGAATACTTTTATCAATCGCCATCATTAATTTAACAGATGATTCATTAATCAAAGTATCTGAATATACTTTAGCGCTAAAGACAATATCCTTTGAAACATCTTCGGTATCATTGTAATTGTCAGCAATAATATTGGTAGAGTACCAACCAAAATCATTGAATGCTCCCAAAACAATCGGTCCGATATCCCGCGTAACCTCACCTCGAGCAATTTGAGGAGTCATGAGGGCATTGGGGTCGCCTACTTTATATTTGGCTTGGTCAACGTGATATATACTAGATCCTTCTGAAAAATTCGTTGGAGCATATAATTTCCCTTTTTCACCATTCAATCGTACAATGCTTGGCGAACTAATAAAAAGACTGTTTGAAGAAACCTGCGTTTTCAAAGCAGCGGAAGGATTATCAAACTTGGTGGTATCCATTAAAATTGTACCCGCTGAATTGATCATAAACTGGTCAAAAATACCTGGATATCCATAGCCTGCCTCCGTTTTATCAGATGACAACCCTACTTGTCCAATAAAACCTAACCCATGACCAAATTCATGCAATACCACGGAATACAAATCAATTTGGTTGATTTTCGGAACACCATCTGTGCCCGTATACCAATCGGTAAAATCGGAATTGAAAGTAGCAATGATATCTGGATTCGTACCATTTAAGTTTTTGTGGGCCATTTTCTCAGCCAAAGCTACCGGATACCACGTATTCAAACGATTCGATCCTACAAAATTTCGAACATTGGTCGATGCACCTGCGCTTCCCAAAACCCCCGTTGCCAAGGATTTCCATTGCACATAAATATTGATAGTAACGTCTGAGTTTAGGGATGTCGCCCAAAGATTCGCCGCGCGCTCAAAAATCGTTTTAATATCTGAAGGTGGAACAGTTTCATAGGTCAAAACAACCTGTGTCCCCGCTTTTACGCTTTGCTGCGATTGAGTAGTGCGTGCATTTCGATTTTGGATTTCTTCCAAAATTCGCTGGGAATACCCTTCCGGAAGTTCCCGATGAATACCCGATTTTTCGGGGGTATATTCCTCAATTATCAAGCCCGGTTTGAATTCCATTTTGCTTTTCTGAGCAAAAAGATTACTCATGCTCGCAATCAAAACCAACAACATTGTATAGAAAAATTTCTTCATAGCACGAATTTAAATGGATTAGGAATTCAATGGTTGTAGGTTTTCAAATAAGTCGACAAAATCAGCTGCGACCCATTGTGTATGTGCTAATTCTGTCGCCGTATGTGAGGTCGTAATTCCAACGACCTTCATCCCAGCATTCAAACCTGCCGAAATGCCTTGCAGCGAATCTTCAATCACCCAACAATCTACAGGTGCCACACCCACCATTTCAGCAGCTTTCAAATATATTTCAGGATCCGGTTTTCCTTTGCTCACTTCAGCCCCACCGATAATCGCATCGAACTGATCTCGAATACCTAAACCATCCACAATAAAATCAATATTGCCAGGACCGGCTGATGTAGCTAGTGCTGTTTTAATCCCATTTGCACGCAAAGTCTTTAAAAAAACTAATAATCCGGGCGCTGGCTTCATGTGCGCTTGGTAAAATCCGCGATATAAAATCTCTTTTTCTTCTTCGAGTACTTCGACTTCCGCGCGAGTCATTGCCTTTTTGTAAAACCACTCAAAAGTGTCTTTGGAATTCATGCCATTTAATTCCTTGTAAAACACCTCACGTGTCAACGGAATGTTGTGGCGTTCGCAAAATAATAGCCAGGCGTCTACGTGATAAGGTAAATTATCAACGACCACACCATCCATATCAAAAAGTACAGCTTTCATGATTAAATACTTAGGCTTAGGCCATCATAGGCCAAAAACACGTTGGGAGGTAATTCTTGTTGGACTACTTCATGCAATCCCATCATATGACTAATGTGCGTAATATAAGCCTGTTCGGGCTGTATTTTGGCAATTACATCCAAAGCTTCATGCAAGGTAAAATGCGAGACATGTTTTGACTTTCGCAAAGCATTGATAACGAGCACTTTAGAACCTTTAATCTTTTCCAATTCTTCGTCGGCAATAAAATTCGCATCCGTGATGTAGGTAAAATCACCAAAACGAAATCCCAAGACATCTAAGAAATAATGCTTAACAAATATGGGAATAACCTGAACACCTTCCACGGAAAAGGGCTGCCCATCGATTTCAAATACATCAATTTCAGGCACACCTGGATATTTGTGTTCATCGAAAGCGTAGGCAAATTCGCGTTTCAGTTGATCAATGACCTGGGCTCTCGCATACAAGGGAATAGATGCTTGTTGGGCAAAATTAAACCCCCGAATATCATCTAAGCCAGCCGTATGATCTTTGTGTTCATGCGTAAAAAGTACGGCATCTACATGCTTGATTCCTGCCCGTAAAATTTGTTGGCGAAAATCTGGACCCGTATCTATGATGAAACTTTTCCCTTGCACTTGAATGTGCATGGAAACGCGCAATCGCTGATCGCGCGTGTCTTGCGAGGTACATACCTCGCAGGAACAAGCGATCATGGGAATCCCCTGTGATGTTCCAGTTCCTAAAAAGCGTACCTGGATTGGGGACATAAAATTATTCAGTTAGTGCTTTCACTTGAGAAACCAAAGCATCAAAATTTAATGGCTTTGCTAAGAAATCATCAAAACCCACAGCTTTAAAATCTTCTAATGTATAGTTTCTTGCGTTACCCGTAATCGCGATCATGGGAATCGCCGCTTTTTTTGCATCCGATAAGGCACGAACCGCTTTTGCACAATCCATTCCATCCATAACGGGCATGTTGATGTCCAACAAAAGAATATCAAAATCAGCTTTAGCTAATTCGTCCAACACCTGTTGGCCATTTTTTACCGCATGAATCTCAAAATTTTGAAATTCTAAAATCTTACGAGCTAAATTTTGAATGACAGAACTGTCCTCGGCGATTAATACTTTTTTCATAAAATTCGATTTGATATTTTAAGGCAAAACCTCATATTCAAGTAAAAATAGAGAAACTAATGAAATTACGCAATAAAAAAAGCGACTCAATTGAGCCGCTTTTAAAATGAATTCAAATTCCTTATTTCACATAAATCGAAACGGATGTTTTATCCCAATCGAAGGTGATTTGGCCTGTAGGCGAAACACCGATCGTAAATTTCTCTGTCATCGCATGCTCACTTACTTTACCTGTAACGCGCAACACATCTTTTTCAGCTTTGTACGTATAAGCGCCCCATTGTTTTGCATCGCTATTGAAAATCACCGTCCATTCCGTTGGGCCTGGAATTGTAAACAAAGAATAAACTCCTTTTGCTAAAGGCTTACCTTGAACAGTTACGTCAGCAGAAAACTCAATCGTTGTTGCTTCATTTGCACCCGTCCGCCAAACTTCCCCAAATGGAGCCAATGCTTTGGCATCCTTGGAACCAAAAACCAAACGACCCTTCACCGAAGGTTGTGCGTACTTAATGACTACTTCTGTCGTTCCTACCTTTTGAATAACGACTGCTGGTGGGGATGCGGGGGCTTTTTGAGCAAAAGCTCCAAAAGTCATCACACTGAATAAAATTGCTAAATACTTTTTCATAATTATGTTGTTGTTTAAGATTACAAATTAAGCCAATAATTCAATTTTAACACGATAGCCCGGTTACGAATTTGCATAATCTCAGGGAAATAATTGTCGGTATACACCAAAAACAAATCCGAAGCCGGCTTATAACGCCATTGAAGACGCGCATTTAAATTAATGTTATTTGTCTGCTGATTCAACTGAAAAAAGGTTGCGAAAAACAACTTATTTGAAAAGGTGATATCAATCTTAGGTCGAATGATCCAAAACTGAGATGATACTTTTTTCGCAAGCATCTTTTCTGTGCCCGGAATTTCCACATCTTGAATATCGTTGTAATCGACGGCCACAGAGACACTACCGTAGGGTTGGAATCGATAACCAATATCAGCTGTTAAACCCGTGCGCCAACCATTTCCAAAATACCCACCAAAACGGGAGGTTAATGCATACGTAAATAGCTTGATGGGAGATGATCCATAACGCACATTCACCGCATACCAATCGTGCTCGGTTCCCCTTTTTAAAGCCGTATTCCCCATTCTTGTCGCATCAAAATCATACAATAATTTGACAAAATCATAGGACAGATACAAACCAAATGTCGACCGATCCTTCATGGTTCCGTCATAGGCCACGTAAGTCGTATTGTCCGTATAAGTTCCCTGATTATTCCAGTACGACATGGACATCAACTTCAAACTGGTATAAAAGAGATTGGTATTTTTGTTTTTAGGATAAAATATTTTCGCTGCCTCCGGTTGAATTTGGAGGTAATTGATTCGAGGCACATAGCCCACTTCGGGATTGTAATGCTCTCCTACCCACTGTTCTTTAATAGAAAAAGCCCAATGATTGTCCGCATAAGCTAAAGACGCAGCCTGAGAAAAATCATTTCCTTGGTTCAATGGACTAATCGTTTTGGCAAAAAATGCGGATCCCGTCCAAAAATTATCTTTTGAAGCTAAGTTATACTCAAAACCGACATCCCGATTAAAGGGTTGGAAACCATTAGCTTTCTGTAAATCCGAATCAATAAAAGACTCTTTATTAACCATGTATATACCTATATTGGAACGGGCGAAGAGTTTTCGCTGTAAGGCTAACATCGAATAATTCTGTGTAGGCACTCCTTTAGCATCTATGCGCTGCGTTTGCACATTCAAGGCACCAATCCGCCAATCCGGATTCAACTTTCCACTCACCCGAGCTCCATAGGTAATAGGAGTTTGCTCATAGATTCCCGTCTTGGCATTCAATGCCAAACCAATGCGACGCGAGAAAAATGGCCGAATGTTATCGGTCCCAAAGCCATCAAACAAATCCGAGTTCTCGATAAAAAACTGACGTTTTTCTGGGTAAAATAATTCAAATCGATCTAAGTTGGTTTGTTGGCGATCCACATCCACCTGCGAAAAATCCGGATTCAAGGTCATATCCAAGTTCAAACCCGAATTGATTGCCACTTTGATATCCCCACCTAGTTGATTACGGAAGGCAGCTGGATCCTGAGACTCATAATTAGAAGTAAGCCCCGAAAGTCCGTAAGGAATAATGGATATATTCTTTTTAGGTGCAGGTGGTGGAGTTTCCCAGACCAAAACACCTGCATAGGCTAAAGAAGCCGTAGGAAATTGTCGGGGAACAGGTGCCCAGGCCGATTTCTCTTTGGCCTTCAAATCGTAACGAGAGAAGTTGATGCCCCAGCGTTTGATATTATCCTTATAGCGAATGGACTTAAAAGGAATAGCCGCTTCAAAAATCCAAGAATCACGTTTATAGGTCGTGGCAGATTCCCACTTATTGTCCCAGTTGAGATTAACTTTGGCCCCTTCCGACATCTGTCCGTCCCATTGCGCACCGGCAGCATTCGCACCAAACGCGAAACCCGTTGTCTTGTCCTCAAAGGTATCGATGAAGACCAAAAAATTATCATTCACCCCAAAGGAGAAATCGCGTTTCATGGATTCCACCACAAAGGCTCCGGGTTCCTTTAAAAAACACTCGGCAGAAATGTAGATGTATTTATCGTCATAAGACATTTTCACATCCGTACGCACTTGGGCACACAAAGAATCGAAAGGATTACACATCATAAAATCGCTGACCGCCGCGGCGTCAAACCAGGCTTGCTCATTCAAAACACCGTCAATCACAACTTTACCAGTTGTTTTTTGAATGTGCATTTGAAATTTGTCATTGATTTTCTGTGCTTGAATTGTTGGAATCAAACAACTCAGGAAACACAGGATGAGAAAAATTCTTTTCATACTCGTTTAAATAGGTTAACAAACAAAGGTAAGTTATTTTTACCTGGGACTTGTGGGTCTTATAGGGCTTGATTATTTTTGCATCAAAATTTAAAAACCGTTAACGCATGGGAAGAGCATTTGAATTCCGAAAAGCACGTAAATTCAAGAGATGGGGGCAGATGGCCAAGACCTTTACTAAAATTGGCAAAGATATTGTCATTGCTGTAAAAGCAGGAGGTGGAGACCCTTCATCAAATTCACGTTTAAGAGCCATCATTCAGAATGCGAAGGCGGTGAATATGCCAAAGGAAAACGTAGAACGTGCGATTAAACGGGCTACGTCCAAAGATCAAGAGGACTACAAGGAGATTGTGTACGAAGGATATGCCCAGCATGGCATCGCCATTTTGGTTGAAACTACCACAGATAACATCAATCGTACCGTTGCCAATATCCGCTCATCGTTCACGAAATGTGGCGGTTCTTTGGGCACAACGGGGATGTTGGATTTCATCTTTACACGCAAATCCGTTTTCAAAATCGCAGCTAAACCGGAAATCGATTTAGAAGAATTGGAATTTGAATTGATCGATTTAGGTGTTGACGAAGTGTTCTTAGATGAAGAAACAAACCAGATCAATATTTATGGTGAATTCACGGCTTTTGGTGGAATTCAAAAATATTTAGAGAGTCAAGGATATGAATTGTTGGGTGCCGATTTTGAGCGTATTCCAAATGAAACAAAGGAGTTATCTGATGAGCAAGTCGCGGATGTAGAAAAACTCATCGAGCGTCTGGAGGAAGACGACGATGTACAGAACGTTTACCATAACATGGGATAATAAAAAAAGGCCAGTTTCCTGGCCTTTTTTTATATATTCTAATTGCGAATAGGAAAACGATTATTCCCCGCGTAGCTTTGGCAAACCTCTAAGGATTGCCAAAGCTAAGGAGCCACGATCGACCCTAAAGCAATTCTATGTTTTAAGGCGATATAAATATGGTGCCTTATGCGCCCCACCCGTATACTTCTTCTCAATCCGCTCTAAAATATCCAAGCTTAATATCTTCCGTTGAAAATTCGTCCGAACCAAGCGTTTGCCTAAGATTGTTTCGTAAACCACTTGTAATTCAGACATGGTAAAAGTGTCTCCAAGCAATTCAAAAGCAACTAGTTTTTCATCTAAACTACGTCGCAAAGACTCAAGCGCCTTGAGAACAATTCGATTATGATCTAAGAATAATTTGGGCAAAGCGCTAACATCCATCCATTCGGAAGCGTCTGAAACCCCTGATGGATTCACCACTACTTTCGAATAGTCAACCAAAGCATAATACCCAATCGTAATAAATCGCTGATCGACAAAATCTAATTTTTCAACCGCACCACCCATCGCTGCATTGACATCCCGATGCTCATCTACGGCTCTGTAATTTCTAGCTAAATCCCCAAAGGTATAAAACTGCTCTAAATAGATGTCCTTCAAACCTGTTCGTTCTTCCAAAATCCGTGCCGCCGCTTGGTCCACATCCTCTTCAAACCCAACAAATCCACCTGCCAAGGCCCATACAGGACTCTTTTTAAATTTCAACAAGAGAACCTTTAATTGATTTTCATGAAAACCAAATATCACACAGTCTACAGAAATACTTGGCAGATATTGCGTTTCTAAACCCATTTACTTAATGTTTTTGATCATAAAATCCTGAATCTGCTTTGCGAAAATAGCGTAGCCTTTTTCATTTAAATGCAGTTTATCTGCCACAAAAATATCTTGCATCAAAGTCCCATCTGCCAAATAAAATGGGCTATGCATATCGATAAAATAATCACCTTTAGCCTTAATCAAGGCATTTAATTCCTTTTGCTTTTCGACCAATGCCGTACGCGCCAAGCTGGGTCTTGCTGCTACGAAAACAAGTTTCGCCCCCGGAACTTGCTTAGCCAAACGTGCCTTGAATTCATCGTATTCAGCCGCAATCGCCTGAGGCAATTTTCCCTTCGCTAAATCATTATCCCCTTCATACATAATCACCCATTTCGGCTGGTACTTCACCACCATCCGATCAAAATAATACAAGGCATCCGCTAAAGTTGACCCACCAAATCCCCGATTAAACGCAGACGGCATGCCCTTCATGTCGGCATCAAATGACTTCCACAATCGAAAGCTTGAACTCCCGATAAACAACACCTGGCCTTTGGCCGGCATAGCTAAGGAATCTTGTTTTTCATAGCCCAAAATCTCTTTTTCAAAAGGATTTTGTGCCAACAAATTCGTGCTTACAAAAAGCAAAAAAGCAATAATGATCTTATTCATTTGGATAGGTTAAACCGATTTGAGTACGTATTTCATCTAATAATCCCATCAATTCTTGGCTGAACTGATGAGACATCCAAGCATTTTCGGTCCGACCCGCCCACAAGTCTTCCTGCACCGCATCCGCCTCATAACTGTAGCCCCAACCTTTGCGTTCCGTTTCAAAGACCGTTTCCTCGCCATTGTAAATGGTCAGCGTCATTCCCTTCGTTTCATGGAAACGTGGATGCATGTAAATCTTCCCCAATGTTCCATAAACCGTACAAGTCGTATCCGTTTGCGCCGCGAATGTCGAGAACAAACTCGCTGTCGCACCCGAAGCATATTTCGTGGCTATCGAACAATTCATATCCACACCCGAAGGCGCCATCACGCCCGTCGCCTTCATTTCCAGCGGTTGGCCCAACAATAATTTCGAGATAAATAAAGGGTAAATGCCTATGTCCAACAAAGATCCACCTGTCAAATGCGGATTAAACCAACGAGCCTCCTCATCGTACTCGGCTTTGAAACCAAAATCTGCTACGACATGTTTGATATCTCCAATCACACCCGAGGCAATGATTTCCTGCAATTTGGCCACCGAGGGATGAAAACGCGTCCATAAAGCTTCCATCAAGAAGAGCTTTTTCTCACGCGCTTTGGCAATCATCGCATTAACCTGCTTGCTATTAATCGCAAAAGCCTTTTCACATAAAACAGGGACACCAGCTTCCAAACATAACATCGTATGTTCATAATGCAATCCATGCGGCGAGGCAATGTAAACGACATCAATTTCGCCACTGGCCAACATCGCCTCATAAGAACCATAGGCTTTCACATCAGCACCGTATGGCGCAGCAAACGCCTCGGCCCGACCTAAATCACGCGATGAGACTGCTGCCAAATAACCGTGTTTTGCATGAACGAGATCATCCGCAAATTTTGTTGCGATGCCGCCGCATGCCAATATACCCCAACGAATGGGTTTTCCAGTTTGAATCATAGGTTTAGACTATTGTACTTATAAAGACCCTAATGTAGCAATTAATGCTTGTACTTGCTCCTCATTCACGGCAGGAAAATTCGCAATTCGAATTTGCGTCTCTTTCATCTTGCCATAACCTGAGCCCAATATCATATCCGATTTCACCTGCACTTGCTTGATGACATCTCCCGCCAATCCCTTGCAATTCAATACCACAACCGTCGCTGAACGATGGTTCGGGTTCTCGACAAAGATTTCGAAATTCGCTGATTTCGAGGCAAAATCGTAAAGTGCTTTGGCTTTACGATCCGTTTCCTTACGCATCACCTCCACACCTATTTTATTGAAATCTTCCGCCACTTTCCCCAACACATAAATCCCCATCACGTTTGGCGTTTCTGGCGTTTCAAATTTCTTGTAATTTTCCCAAAGACTTGGCAAGGAATGATATGTCCCCACGATGCCTTCGTGCAATTTCATCCGCTCGGATTTCTCAAGCATCTTTTCATTGGCCAACCAAACGCCTAAACCAGCAGGCATTCCAAAGGCTTTTTGCACAGAAAACATCGCCGAATCAACTAAATTGAAATCCAAATTCGCATACGGTGCAGATGACACCATATCCACAATCATCAATTTATCTTTGTTGGCCTTCTTGATTTTATGGATCTCAGCCGCCTTCATTTGAACACCTGAACTTGTTTCGTTCGCCGTGCAACAAATCAATTCCGCATATTCAGGCACCTCCACTTCGGCCGCATCGAAACCCTCGCCAAAAGGCTTATGCATCGCATGCGCAAACTTGTGAAGTTCTTTAGAGAAATCGTAAAACTTCTTGGAGAATGAGCCATTCACTAGGTGAAAACTTTCATGCTCCACCGTATTCATAATCGCACGCTCCCAGATTTCCGTCGCAGAACCCGTAAACAAAACTGCAGTTTCCTTTGGCAATCCAAACAAAACACGCAATTGCTCATCAGCATGCTGATATATCTTACGAAATGCCGCCGAACGATGGGAAATGGAACCAATGTTTTGGCGAAAAGCCTCCGCATAATGTGCCTCTACCGTAGGAAATAAAGCTGCCGGACCTGGGGTAAAAAATGTGCTCATAATTAATATAACATTCTAAATTTGATCGTATTGTCGATCAATTTCAATTCATTCACGATATCCTCCGCGTATTCCTTCGCCACATCCGTAATCACATAACCCGTCTTCTCCGTCGTTTTCAAATACTGACCGATGATGTTAACATGGTATTTCGCAAACACATTATTAATCTGTGCCAAAATTCCCGGAACATTGTGGTGAATGTGCAATAATCGGTGGGCATTTTCCAAAGGAGGCAATTGCAATTCTGGGAAATTCACCGAACCATACGTGCTACCATTGTTCATAAATTGCAACAACTTATTCGGTACAAATTCGCCAATATTCGCTTGTGCTTCTTCTGTACTTCCACCAATATGCGGCGTCAAAATAACATTCGGCAAACCACGTAATTCATTGATAAATTCCTCATCGTTCGTTTTTGGCTCATAAGGGAATACATCAACTGCTGTTCCCCAAACCTTACCCGATTTAATGGCGTCCACCAAGGCTGGAATTTCAACCACGTGACCACGCGAAAGATTCAAGAAAATTACGTTGTCCTTCATCCAAGAAAACTCCTCCTTCCCGATGATGTTGGTATTCGATTTCCGACCATCTACGTGCAAGCTCACAAAATCTACGGTCGACAATAATTCTTTCATTGAATTACATTTCTTTGCATTACCTAGCGCAAGTTTATCGACGATGTCATAGAAATAGACTTCCATACCCAGCGCCTCAGCGATCACGGAAATCTGCGTACCAATGTTTCCATAACCGACCAAACCGATTTTCTTACCACGAATTTCAAATGAATTCGTAGCCGATTTATCCCAAACACCCGCGTGCATTTTGCTTGATTTCTCGAAAATGTTACGCGTTAACATAACCATCAAACCGATCGACAATTCAACCACACTACGTGTATTTGAATAGGGCGCATTGAAAACAGCGATACCGCGATTCTCACATTCAGCTAAATCGATTTGGTTTGTACCAATACAAAATGCACCCACACACATCAAACGTGAGGCATTTGGATGCTCTAAAACTTTTTTCGTCAAGTTTGTTTTCGAGCGTAAACCGATGATGGAAACATCCTTGATTTTTTCAATCAATTCATCCTCGTCCAAAGCTCCTTTTAACAATTCTACTTGGAAACCTTCTTTGGTAAACAATGAAACAGCCGTTGGGTGAACGTTTTCTAATAACAAAACTTTGATACGCGATTTAGGATAAGACTGCGCACGACTTAAGCCATTGATGAATAAAAATTCATCCAAAGATGGTACGACAAAATCCGCCTTATCCGTCACGGCTTTACGCGATACGTTTTCCGTAAAAGCAAAGAATTTATTCGCTAAACCCGCCTCACGTAATTCATAATCCGTATAGCCATCCCCAATCACAAAAACCTCCCCTTCTAATGCCAAGGACTGCAACAAACGAACCTTACCCTTGTCTTGAGACAATAAATTCATATGATCATAGCCCGTAATATTTCCTTCGCTGTCATACGTAAAGGTATTCGCATGCACATTTTCAGCCGCGATTCCCATATCGGCAACCACCGGAACGATAAAGTCCTTAAATCCACTCGAAACAATCAAAATACGATCCGCATGCTCACGAATGAAAGCTTTGTTTCGCTTGAAAGATTCAGATATTTTTCCCTTTAAAAAGGCGATTAATTGATCTACATGTAGTTGATTCGCAGGCAACAAAGCCACACGCTCCCGAAGCGAATCCGCAAATGAATATTCACCCGTCATTCCCTTATCGGTGATTTCGCGAATTTTGCCAACAATCTCAGCTTGTTTGGGATTTCCTTCTAAGGCGATGCGCGCGAGCTCATCCAATCCTTCAACTTTCGTAAATGTGCTGTCAAAATCAATGACAATGGTTAATTGCTCAAGCTCTTTGTTAGACATGTTATTCAATTTTCAATTTCCGTTAAACCATGCAGCGGCTCTTTGCTCAGCCCAAGTTTGTCCCCGATAATTCCTCGGATAAAACCCGCAATGCCCTCCTGAATCAGGTAATTCGATTCGGACAAAATCCGAATCAATTTGCTCAGGCAAGCATTCCTGCGATAAAAATGGATCATTCTTAGCGTTCACAATCAAGGTTGGCACCTGAATGTCGGCTAAAAAATACAAGGAACTATTACGTTCATAATAATCCTCCGCATCCTTAAATCCATGCAAGGGACCCGTAATCACATTGTCAAAATCGTACAAACTGCGAATAGAGGTTAACATAGACGGCGTAATATCCAAAGGATATCGAGCCGACTTTTCGGTAACTTTTTCTAATAGCGTTTGTAAGAAGCGATGTGTGTAGAGTCTGTTTTCCCGGCGAGTCAATTGCTGACTACTGCTAGAAAGATGCAAAGGTACAGAAAATGCTACAGCTTTTCGAACGAATTGCGATGCTTTTTTGGCATTTTCTCCCAACCATTTTAAGCTTAAGTTGCCTCCTAAACTAAAGCCGGCCAAGTAAATATCTTTCACCCCACGCGCAACAGCCTGCTGAATCACATAGTCCAAATCGTCCGTTGCCCCGCTATGATAAAATCGCAAATTCCGATTCGGATCTCCCGAACAGCTTCGGTAATTCCATGCTAAAGCATTAACTTCTGGCATCGAACGAATGAGTCCGGTGACATAATGCCTCCGACTGCTCCCCTCCAACCCATGAGATACAATCAACAATGGTTTTTCATGCAAGGCCTCCGAACGCATGTGCCAGTCGACATCTAGAAAATCGCCATCGGGCAATTCCATCCGTTCACTGTGCGAATGCGTTAGTGGTATTTTTCGAAATAAAGCCGGATAAATGCTTTGGGTATGTCCATCCGGCAACCAAAGCGGTGCGCGATAAGCTTGCATTAAATAAAGAAATCAGGGATTAAAGATTTAGGATCCACAGAAGCATCTACTTGGTATTGAGCAAAATCCCTCATGCCTGCTTCTGCTAGCACCGCATCATCTATAAAATAATTTCCCGTGCAAACCTTGGCATCACGCTTTAATATCTCAAAACAGGCATCCGCCATGATATCCGGTTTTCGGGCTAATTTCAACATCTCCGCGCTACCTACCGCAAATTCAATGGCCGCAGTCGCGATAATCGTACGAGGCCACAAAGAATTAAAAGCTACTTTCCCCTCAAACTCAGCGGACATACCTAAGGTAACTAAAGACATACCGAATTTGGCCATCGAATACGCCACGTGGTGCTTGAACCAGCGCGCCTCAAAATTTAATGGCGGAGATAATGTCAAGACATGCGGGTTTTCCGACTTCAGTAAATGAGGAAGACATGCGCGAGAAACCAAATAAGTACCCCGGGCATTGACCCCATGCATTAAATCGAAGCGCTTCATTTCGGTTTCGAGGGTACCTGTCAACTGAATGGCAGAAGCATTATTGATCAAAACATCGATTCCTCCAAAGGTCTCAACGGCCTTATTCACTGCTTCTAAAACCTGATTTTCGTCACGAATGTCGACAACACAGGGCAGCACGCGCCCACCTAAAGCTTCAATTTCCGCAGCAGCTGAGAAAATCGTTCCTTGTAATTTGGGATGTGGCTCGGCGGTTTTTGCTGCAATAACAACGTTTGCACCCTCGGAAGCAAGTTTTTTGGCAATCGCCAAACCAATTCCACGGGAAGCACCCGTGATGAAAACCGTTTTGTTTTTGAAGTCCATGTCGCTCTAATTAAACTTTATCTAAATTACGATTTTATTACAAAGACTTGTCAAAAATTAATTTTTGCGTTGTACTTTTGTAAACTAGTTTAGTCCAAAATTATTAATGATCGCACCGTTTAAGTCAGTCAGTATTTCTCATCGCAGTGCGCCGCTCACAATCCGTGAGATGGTTGCCCTAAATGAGGACGAGAGCAAAGCTTTTACCTTGAAATGCAAAGACCTTTTCGGTTTGCAAGAATTATTGATCGTCTCTACTTGTAACCGGACTGAACTCTATTTCACCACCCAGGAAGAAATTTCAGACCAATTAATCAAGGCTCTGTTAATCGAAAAAGGATTAATTAATACGGCAGATTATGTGAATTATTTCATCCAAATGAATGACACCAATGAATCACTCCAACATTTGTTTGAGGTGGCTACAGGTTTACAATCAAAGGTAGTAGGTGATTTACAAATCCCCAATCAGATTAAAAAAGCGTATCAATTAGCGGCAGATCATAACATGGCTGGCCCCTATTTGCATCGTTTAATGCATACCATATTTTATTCCAATAAACGTGTTGCCCAAGAGACTTCTTTCCGTGATGGAGCGGCTTCTGTTTCTTATGCAACGGTCGCTTTGGCGGAAGAATTATCCCAAGCTTTGGCTGCTCCAAAAGTCCTTATCTTAGGATTAGGTGAAATTGGAATCGATGTTTGCAAAAACTTTGAAGACAAAGATTTTGCAGAGGTAACGGTCATGAATCGTACGCTGGAAAAGGCTGAACGTATAGCACAAGGAAAAAATTTCCGTGTTGCGCCATTTGAAGATATGTGTAAGGAAGTCGAGGCTGCGGATATTATCATCTCCTCGGTTCGTACAGATTCCCCGATTATCACCCAAGAAAAATTAAAGGCAATGCAGTTGCTGTCCTTCAAATATTTCATTGACCTTTCCGTTCCTCGGAGTATTGAGGATGGGGTAGAAAAAGTATCTGGTGTCTTGTTATATAACATTGATTCTTTGAAAGAACGTGCGGATGAGGCTTTGGCTTTGCGCATGGCATCCATTCCCGATGTAAAGAATATCATTTCGGAATCCATTGAAAGCTTTAATGATTGGTCGAAGGAAATGGAAGTTTCACCAACCATCCACAAGTTAAAAGGTGCTTTGGAGCAAATCCGTAAGGAGGAAATCAATCGCCACCTCAAAGGACTGAGTGCAGAAGAAGTTGAGAAATTAGAAAAAATTACGGCTTCTTTGGTACAAAAAATCATCAAACAACCGATCATTCATTTAAAAGCCGCTTGCAAACGTGGGGATTCTGAAGCGATGGTGGATGTATTGAATGATTTATTCAACCTCGAGCAATTCGAAGAGCAAGAATCCTAATCCATGGACAGCGCATTACTGAATAAATTGGCCCGCTACTGCGCCTATCAGGAACGCTGCATCCAAGAAATCAAACAGAAGATTCACGAATTAGATCCTTTGGCGGATTCGGATATTTACATCCAATGGCTGCAGGAAAATAATTATCTCAATGAAAGTCGGTTCGTAGGACTATTCATCCGTTCAAAATTCAATCAAAAGAAATGGGGGCGCAGCAAAATCCAATTCGAACTACGCAAGAAGGGTATTTCAGACTCCGAAATTCAAGCCCATTGGGATGAAATTGAAGAGGATGACTATTCGGAAGCATTGAAAACCTTACTGAGCAAAAAAGCGGAATCCTTGAAAACCGGGACTTCTACTGAAAAATACCAAAAGTGTTACCGCACAGGATTAGCCAAAGGATTCGAACCTGGACTTGTTTCCCAAGTATTAAAGGGACTTTTCCCGAACAGATTTGCATAAAATCATTTTTTTCATACCTTTGGGGCATGAATTTCAAATCAGCTACTTATTACGCAGGTTATTATTACGCAGGATATTACGTCTGCGCGTAACCGGTTTGATAGGTTTTTGATGTTAACTTATTTTCGCCGGCCCGTGAGTCGGCATTTTTATTTTATGAGCTTTTCCATTTCACCCGCGTCTCGTTTACAGTCGGTCGAGGAATATTATTTCTCCACCAAACTGAAGCAAATAGCTGCATTACGCGCCGCTGGCATTCCCGTAATCAACTTGGGCATTGGTAGTCCAGACCTCGCTCCTTCCATGGAGACGATTGAGGCCTTGACTTTATCCGCGGCAAATCCTGCGAATCATGCCTACCAAGGTTATCAAGGAATTCCTGCGTTACGAGAGGCTTTTGCCGCATTTTATGCAAAACACTACGGAGTGACATTGGATCCTGCACATGAAATATTACCCCTGATTGGTTCCAAAGAAGGCATCATGCATATTGCCATGGCCTATTTAGAAGCGGGCGATGTAACGCTGATTCCTAATCCTGGGTACCCAACGTACCAAGCGGCCTGCTCGTTAACGGGAGCAACGATACTAGCTTATGAATTAACGGAGGACAACGGCTGGTTACCTGATTTAGATGCGTTAGAGAAACAAGATTTATCGAAAGTGAAAATCATGTGGGTTAATTATCCACATATGCCAACGGGTGCGAAGGCGGATTTGGCATTTTTTACCAAACTACGGGATTTCGCCATTCGCCATTCGATTCTATTGGTGAATGACAATCCTTACAGTTTCATATTGAACGAAAACCCTATCAGCATGTTGGCCGTTCCGGGCATGAAGGAGGTAGCCATCGAATTGAATTCATTGTCCAAATCCCACAACATGGCCGGTTGGCGCATCGGTGCGGCATTCGGTCGGAAGGAATTAGTAGATCCCGTGTTGAAATTCAAGTCCAACATGGATTCTGGGATGTTTTTGCCTTTGCAAGAAGCGGCGGTGAAGGCTTTATCGGCAGATGGTCACTGGTTTGCCCAACAAAATAAAATCTATCAATCCCGCCAGAAAAAGGTTTTCGAATTATTGGACCTATTGGATTGCGTGTATGACCCCGCACAAACCGGCATGTTTGTATGGGCACGCATACCAGCAGGATATGCGTCGGGCTATGCGCTTTCCGACAAAATTTTAGACGAGAATGCGGTATTTATCACGCCGGGGGGAATTTTTGGAACACAAGGAAATGACTATGTGCGAATTTCTTTGTGTGCGAAAGAAGGCGTATTTCAAACGGCGATAGATCGCATCAAAAATCACAGCAATGGAATCTAAGAAGGTAGGCATTATAGGTATTGGTTTAATTGGAGGCTCCATTGCAAAAGCATTGCGCAGCTCGGCTTGGGCATCTGAACTCATTGGTATTGAAGCAAATCCTGCTCACGCAGTGAAGGCCCTTTCTTTACGTTTGGTGGATGAAATATTACCCTTGGAGGAAGCCATCGAACGCGTTGATGTGTTTGTATGTGCAACGCCAGTGGACATTTTGGTTCAAATTATTCCGAATGTATTAGACCAATTAAAACCCGATCAAATCGTCATTGAGGTAGGTTCTACCAAAACACCGGTCTATGAGGCGCTTAAAAACCACCCAAAACGAAAGCAATTTGTATCGACCCACCCGATGGCCGGAACAGAATTTTCGGGACCGGAGGCGGCTATTGAAGGCTTGTTTCAAGGAAAACGTGGCGTAATTTGCGATAAGGAATTGAGTGCTCCAGAGGCCGTTGCGACCATTGAAAGTTTGTACCGGGATGGCTTGAGTATGAATCTGATTTACATGGATTCGATTGACCATGATGTGCACACGGCGTATATCTCGCACATTTCACATATTTGTTCCTTTGCTTTGGCGAATACGGTTTTGGAAAAAGAGAAAAACGAAGAACGTATTTTCGAATTAGCCTCCACAGGCTTTGAATCAACCGTACGTTTGGCCAAATCATCGCCAGAAACTTGGTCACAGATTTTCCACCAAAATCAAGATAACTTGATGGACGTATTAGACGAATACATCAATACGCTATTAAAGTACAAGGGCCTCATGTTGTCAGGCAGTTATGATAAACTGAAAGAGGAATTAGCAAAGGCGAACGACATCGGTCGGATCCTGAATAAACATTAAAAAAAGCCCCGACTTTCATCGGGGCTTTTTTATTAGTTGCCTTTCGGCGCCTTGTAGGCAACCGGCTTCCAAGTATTATTTTTTCCATTGATGTCTGGGAAGACATGATCAGGATCGATGGTTACTGATTTGATAGGTAGGTTAGTAGCTGTTTTGAACGTCCAAGAACCTCCACGTTGCCAAATCTCCACAGGGAAGTTGAAACGCTCTTTCGCTCCACCAGCAAGCTCCACTTCCACAATCGCAGGCATGGCCATTTTATCTAGGTTTTCAATCGTGATCAACGCGCCTTTGGCAGGATCTTGATCGATGTAATCCACATCTTTGACTGATTGATCCAACTTCCATAATTCGTAGAACCAAGCTTTCCAGAACCAACCTAAATCCTCACCGGCTCCATCCTCCATTGCACGGAAGAAATCGCGCGGCGTCGGGTGTTTGAACGCCCAGTTTTTGATGTAATGACGAAATGCATAATCGAAACGATCAGCACCTAAAATATGCTCACGCAAAATGCGTAAACCAAATCCCGGTTTGTTATACGCCTCCCAACCTAGGTTACGGGCTTGAATGACATCGGGAATAGACATGATCGGATCAGCCTCCGCGCGGAACATACGAGGAGCGATTTGATGCATATCAAATTTTTGGTTTTTGTATTCTCCTTTATTGAACGCGTCTGTCGAATAGAAGTTGATGAACGTATTGAAACCTTCATCCATCCAAGCAAATTTACGCTCGTTATTTCCAATGATCATTGGGAACCAGTTATGGCCAAATTCATGATCTGTCACGCCCCATAACGAAGCAGTTTGATCGCGGAAGCCACAGAAAATGATTCCTGGGTATTCCATTCCAGATACGATACCTGCCACATTGGTTGCCACCGGATAGCTATATTCGTATAACCAGTTTGAATAATGTTCAATGGATGCTTTCACATATTCTGTAGAGCGAGCCCAAGCTTTCTCGCCATCGGATTCAATCGGATAAACGGAAACCGCTGTTGCTTTTTTACCGCTAGGCAAATTGATCATCGCCGCATCTTGAATGAAGGCTTTCGACGTTGCAAAGGCGACATCGCGTGCATTTTTACAAGCAAATTTCCATGTCAAACGATCTTTAGCTGGTCGAGACGCCGCATCCGTCACCTCAGCCGCTGAGCGGATTATGACTGTTTTATCGGACGATTTAGCTGCAGCCCAACGTTTCATTTGTTCTGCTGTGTACACTTCAGAAGGATTCAACAATTCACCCGAACCTACGACAATGTGTGACGCAGGAACGTTGATGGAATATTCAAAATTTCCATATTCCAAATAGAACTCACCCGCTCCTAAATAAGGTAGCACGTTCCATCCTTCGATGTCATCATACACACACATGCGCGGAAACCATTGAGCCACGGTGTAGATATCCCCATTCTTCGTTTCTTGGATACCCATCCGGTCGGAACCGTTTTTAGGTGATGTAAACGAATAAACGATTTTGATTTTTGCGATACCCGCTTTCTCAGCGAGAGGAGAGGCCAAGCGAATCTGCATCCGTGTGTCTTCTACAATAAAGTTGGCCGGCTTTCCATCCACCGAAACACTTTCAATTTTGTACCCTCCATCAAAAGCCACATTCCCAAAACGTCCGCCTAATACAGGTGTTGTTTTACCGCCACGCGATTGGGTATGAAAGGAGTTTTGGTCTAATTGTAACCAAAGAAAAGGTAATTTATCTGGCGAGTAATTCTTGTAGGTAATTTCTACATCGCCAGAAATCTTGCGATTCGTATCATCCAAGGAGGCTGATATTTTGTAATCGGCAACATTTTGCCAGTAGTTGGGACCCGGCACCCCTGCTGCTGAACGTGCGGGTGAAACTGGACCATAATTCCATAAAGGATGAAATAATTCGTAGGCATTGTATTGGGCCATGGTTTGCAACGAGCAAAACATAAATCCAATGGCGAAAAGCTTTTTAAGCATTGTGATGAAGGTTAAAGTCTATAATTATTCAAAAATGGTTAAAATCTCGTCATCAAGCAAACGTTTTGTTAATCCCAAAGCCTTTGGCACCTCGTAATGGTAGAAAAACTTCATGGTATGAATCTTGTCTTGATAAAACGATTTTTCCGCGGAGTCTACATTTTTTGCGGCCACATTACCCTGTTTCAACCATTGCCATGCCACCACGATCAATCCGAACAATTCCATGTACAGCGTTGAATCGGCTAAGAATACGTCGGGCTGTCCCGCTTTGCTCAATTTATGGAGGGTTACTTTATTGAGGCTGGCTAATTCATTGGCCAACATCTCTGCATAAGGTTTCGTGATTTCATTCGTCATTCCTTGCGCAATATCCGACTGAATCAATTTCACCAAAGCCTGAACCGCTTTTCCTTGTTCGCTTGGAATACCACGGCCTAATAATGTCAAACCATGAATTCCGGTAGTTCCTTCGTAAATGGACATAATCCGAACATCGCGAGCCATTTGTTCCAATGGAAAATCTTCTGTGTAGCCATAGCCGCCTAAGACCTGCATCCCTTGATTCACAGCCAAAATTCCTTGCTCTGCTGGGTATGTTTTCGCTACGGGCGTCATTAAATCCAAGAGCATTTGAGCCTCTTTTTGTTCATCACCAGTCAAGCATTTCGATAAATCCTCCCAAAGGAAACATTGGAACAATAAGCCCATGGCGCCTTCTACGATCGATTTTTGGTAATACAACATACGTTGTACATCGGGGTGATTTTGAATGAGGGTCGGTGGAGTCTCCGGATCTTTATTTGTTAATTTTCTACCTTGACTACGCTCAGACGCATATTGTTTGGAGAAATGATACGCAGCAGAAGCGATGTAAGCACCCCCCATGCCCACACCTAGGCGAGCTTCATTCATCATTTGGAACATGTACATCAATCCTTTGTTGGGCTCACCCACCAAATAACCAATGGAATCGCCTTTGTCGCCAAAAGAAAGATGTAAGGCTGGAGTCGCTTTTTGGCCCATTTTATGGTAAAGTCCCATCGAGGTTACCTCGTTCGAAACCCATTGCCCATTTTCTTGTCGGCGCTTAGGAACCACAAACAACGAAATCCCTTTCGTCCCTTTGGGAGCGCCTTCCAAACGCGCCAAAACCAAGTGAATAATATTTTCTGAAAAGTGGTTATCACCACCAGAGATGAAAACTTTTTGACCTTTAATCGAATAGGTCCCGTTGCCTAAATCTTTCGCGCTGGTACTGACATCGTTCAAGGAACTACCCGCTTGAGGTTCTGTCAAGCACATGGTACCCGTCCATTTTCCGGCAAGCATGTTGGGAACAAATGCTTGCTTCAATTCTTCTGAACCAAAGCTGGCAATTAAATGCGCCGCGCCATTACTCAGTCCCGTAAACATAACGATGGAGTTGTTTGCCGCACCGCGAATGAATTCATGTGCGCCACCTACCATGGATGGTAATTGTTGGCCTCCTTTTTCATAGGAAAAGGTCGCACCAATCATCCCTGACTCGCCCATTTCTTTTACATAGGCTTCTACCGAATGATGCACCTGAACGGTCCCATCTATTAATTCAGCTTGATTGCGATCCGCATCCACAAAATGAGGGCGTAAATGACGTTCCGCGATTTGTTCGGCTGAGTCCAGGACCATGTCAAACATGTCGGGCGCATAATCCGCATAACGGGGATATTGACACAAAGAACCATAATTGAAAACCTCTTTTAGTATGAAATCGAGGTTGCGGCGGTCATATTCTCTCGGCATAATTTTTCAGTTTAGATGGAAGCAAATTTGCAGAGAAAAAAACTATTATGCAAGCATACTAAATTGACTTCTACCCAAGTACCTTTGGCAAACCTTGGAGGATTGCCAAAGGTAAGGGTTGAACACGGGATTTTTGATCAGTAAACTGGTAAATTCAAGCCCACATTGTAGGGAATCCAGGCGGCTTTCCGACAATCCCACAGAGGATAGTTCTTGTAGCGGATGTTGTTGAATTCGACGTAATTCACCAACTTATTGTAAGTCTCGTAGGGGATACTATTGTATCGATCAACCTTGAGACGCGTTTTCGATTTTCCAGCCACCATGAAATACCCCAAAACCTGTTGGTCAGGATTATTCAAGCAAGTCAAGTTCCCAAGAATCTGTGCAGGAACCTTATCAAAAATTCCTCCCCCTAGTGTCCGTTGGTCTTCTTGGCGCTGCCAATAGGTATGCGTCGCCCGATCCACCGAATAAACTTCCAATTGAACCACCCAATCCGTAAAATCCCGGAAGTTAACCGATCCCAAAGGAAGTTTTATTTTGGAGCCATCAACTAAAAAATCCGTCAATAAAATCGGTTGCGTGTTTTGGGGGGCTTGCCAACATTTACAATCGCAGGCAGGAACAGGCGCAGGGGGGGGTGGCGGCTCCGGGCAGGTGGTCAAGAACTGAATAAAATCTTGGCGTTTGATGAAATAATAATTTTCGACTTGCTTCTGATCCGGTAAAAAACCCGATAAATCAAAGCGCATATTTTCTACCTTCTCCGCTGTAACGAATTGGGAATTCAAACCTTCAGGCGTAACCGGAGCCGACAAAGTTTGCCAAGCCGATGCAATATCCTGCCCGGCTTTGGTCATGATCTTCAATTGGTATTTTTTTCCTACAACTCCAATAAAAGAAGCTGGGGTTTGGTAAACCCCTTTGGAAGTTTCCTTCAACGACATAGCAGCCCCCGTTTCATCCACGATACGCACATCAGCGCCTTGAATCATTTGGCCTTGAAATTGGGTAACATCAAAAGGTGAATAGCCCGAAGTATAATTTAAGCGCACCGTATAAGGTCCTGCCATGTTAGACATTTCCCCATAAACGACGATCGCATTACTCAAATTTTGCGTCTTAAAATCTGTAATTTCTGTTTCACAGGCCATCAGCAACAGCATCCATGAAAATAATAAGAGTCTTTTCATTAGAATTTGAAGTTATAAGTGATGGATGGAATCGCAGCTCCCAAAACCGAAAGCTGAAAGGTACGTGCCTGATTAATCAATCCGGTAGATGAACGGAAGAAAATCGAATAGGCGTTTTGGCGAGATAGCAAATTGTAGATGGAGAAATTCCAACTACCCTGCCAGCGTTTTCCTTCTTTGGGTTCAATCGTAAAGCCTACATCCAATCGCATGTAAAATGGAATCCGTTCTTCATTACGCAAAGTAAAACTCGGAGAGGAATAGCCATCCAAAACCGGTGCAATCGTAGTCCCACTTAGATATGTAAAGGTTGTTCCATTGTATACATAACTAGATGGAAGATAACCCGCACGCGGAAAAATCCCCGATGCATATTCAAAATCATATAAATCATTATAGGCATATACCTTGTAACGGGCGTTCGGATAGGTAATCGGTCGGCCAGAGGTATAGGTAAAATTCGCATTGAATGAAATCCGTTTCGTCAAGCGATTATTTAGCACAAACTTGAAATTATGCGGCATGTCAAAATTCGCGGGAAATTCTTTCCCAAAATTCGCCGCAATTTGATTTTCATTCGCTTCAATCAAACGGAAAGAACGCGCATAGGTATAGGAAACCCAACCAGTCAAACGTGTTCCCCGCGCCTTTTTTAAGAAAAACTCAGCACCATAAGCACGACCCTTACCCACCAATAGCTGCGTCTCCACGGTTGGATTCAGATAAAGCGCCGCGCCGTCAACGTAATCAATGACATTGGATAATCGTTTATAATACAATTCCGCTGAAGCCTCGAAAACGGCATTTTGCGCATTGGTAAAATTCTTAAAGAAACCGATTGAAAATTGATCTGCCACCTGCTGTGGTAAATAGGGATTCGAATTCTTCCAAATGTCCACCGGTGATACAGCCATCGTATTCGACAACAAATGCATGAACTGCTGCATGCGATTGAAGCCTAATTTTATGGACGTATTAGTATCCAATTTCACCGCCAAGGATAAGCGAGGTTCAAAACCGCCATAAGACTGAATCACATCACCTGCTTGGTATTGTAAGGTGTCCATAATCGTATTGAATGCGCGCGGAATACCAGATATGTATTGATAAAAAGTTTGGGCACCCACCAACTGATAAAAGGCGTAACGAAGGCCATAATCTAAACTAACACGCTTCCCAAGCGGCAAACTATGACCCACATAAACCGACATTTCGCGTGAATTTTCCACTGTCATAGGGAATGTATTCACGACTGAATTTTCTGTACTGGGCTTAAACGTACCCGCATCATTTCGATAGGCATTCAACTCAACACCCATGTCCAAACGACCACGGGTTTTCAAATCCAAACTCAAGTCTTCTCGAATCGATTTTTGAGTAATGGATGGTTTCCAAGCGAATTCAAAGCCTGATTTTAAGCCGTCTATGCCATAGGAATAATCACTTACGAAGGCAGTGAAATGATGTGACCAATTTCGCCACAAGGCATGATGCTGAAAATTCAAAGTCTTCGTCTGCCAAGAATACAAGGTATCTGAAGCAAATTTGAATCCGTCGTGACTGACATAGCCAGAAACAGAAATTCGTTGGTTTTCGCTCAATTTATGCGTCAACTTGAAATTGACATCATAGAAATCCGCTTTACTTTTTTGAAGCGCAGGATTCGGGAAATAACCCAAATAAAAATCGGACATCGAACCTCGAGCCCCAAAAATCAAAGACGTTTTTCCTTTAACCAAAGGACCATCAAATAAGAGTCGGCTAGATAATGGACCCAGCCCACCCTGAATCGACCACTTTTCAAAATTCCCCTCCTTCACGCGAACGTCCAAGACAGAAGATGCACGGCCGCCATACATACTGGGAATTCCACCTTTGTACAAACTCAAATCTTGAACCATATCGGCATTAAAGCCCGTAAAAAACCCAAATAGATGGGAGGTATTAAACAAGGGAACTCCATCCAATAGGACTAAATTTTGATCAACATTTCCGCCCCGCACATTAAAACCAGAGGCCCCTTCCCCTACTGTGGAAACACCTGGCAACAACATAATGCTACGAATAACATCGGCTTCTCCCATCAAATTGGGCAGTTTTTTCAGCGTCTTGCTCGACATCTTTTCAACCCCCATGATCGTCCGATTGACATTAGCATCCGACTTCTCTGCTGAGATAACTACCTCATCCAAAATCTGTTCGGACTTCTCCAAAAAAACCGTCATACTGGCATTTTCCTTTAAGTCGATGCGACCCGTTTTAAACTTATAACCCAGACTCCGAAAAACCATTTGATAAGATCGAGCGGGCAAAGTCACCGAAAAATGACCTGCAGAATCTGTACGTGCCCCGATCGACAAACCCGAAAACAAGACAGATGCGCCTTCGATGGGAGCTTTGGTTTCTAAGTCCTGGATATTTCCAGAAAAAATAAAATAGCCTCTTTTTTGACCCTGCGAAGCAAAGGACAAGAGTAAGCAACATAAGAGCAATACCTGCCTCATCGTTTTTTGTTTCGTAAAATTAAAATTCCTTTAGCGGTCTTCCAGGCTGGATCAAATCCCCCCTGAGGAAATTCTTGTACTGGGAGACTACCTAAAATTAAATCAAGGTCTCCATCATGATCCAAATCACCCGCATCCATAGAACACCATCGGCCCAAATGGTTAATTGGCATTGATTTCAGTTTGAATCGCCTATTCACTTGTTCTAGATAACAAAAACCTTCCATTGGACTTTTCGCAACGTTTGGGAATAAGGAGATAGCCACAATATCCATATCATCATCTTGGTCAAAATCTCTTACCAATACCTTATTTGAACCATTCATTGGGGAAAAATGACTTTTTACAAATTTCCAATTTCCTTGATTTTCAAAAATGTATATGCCGTGGTATGGCTTCAAAACAGTCGAAAAATCCGCATTATCACCCGCTGAATAAATAATGTCAATATCACCATCTTTATCTATATCTGCTAAATCAAAAGACGTAGATCCATAAACGGGTGGAAAACGTAAAGTCTCAACGGTAGAAAACCGACCATTCCCTTGATTAAAATAGGTTACGATTGACTCGTTACCTTGTGCAAATAGCACAATTAAGTCCATTCGACTATCCTGATTAATATCCGCCTGCATAACCTGAATTGCACCGGCCTGTTCACTTATCACATGTTTAATCCAACGCTTTCCCGACTTTTCCCAAAAGGCGAGTGCCCCTTTTTGTAAGCCGAATTCGCATGTCACCCATTCTGGGCTCTTATCACCCACCAGATCTACTTGCAGTAAATTAACCGGCCGTTGAAGTTGGTCCAGCAATACATGTTGCCCATCCCATGACGATACTCTTCCTAGCATGTTAGGATTTGCTTGAGTGGATGTCCCAATGAATGTCAGCAAGGGTGATTCAGATTGAGTATTTACGTGAGCCAATGCTAATTGGTTTCCACGAATTTCTCGCACTTTACCTTGCGAATCAAATGCAACTATACTTTGATTTGCTTGATCACCTACTAAAAAGCCAGAAGACTTTTCAACAATTCGAACTGAGGTAACATTGGGCAATAACCCTTTAATTTTTGGTATTTCTATGACCTCTGGCTTAAATAAATTCACTAAACGCCAATCTTTCGTTGAATTTGTGTCAGGTAACTGAGCTGGAGCATTGGTCAAATAATAAGCCTTAATTTCAGCCCACTCTTCCTCGGAGACCATTGGACTATGCCCTCGTAAACTAATGTAATTACGAATAGGATCTTTGAGCACTTTGATTTCTGACTCAATGCCCATCATCATGGCCATATAAGGCAATGTTCCATATTCCCATACATTATGAGGAAGCAAACTAGGTTCAGGAAATTGATGACAACTTTGACAATGTAGTCTAGCTAATTGTTCTCCCCTTTTCACATCTGGTTTACAGCACATGACTAGGTAGGATAAAACAATGAAACTAAATATCCTTATCAACATTAATTCAGCTTTTTAAAGATTTGCATCGTAGCTGAGTTACGCGTCACAAAGTATAAAGGACCTTTTGGTGTATGAACAATTTTGATATCACGCACGTCACCATCTTGTAAAAATCTAGTTTCCGTTGGAATCATCGGACTAAAGCCACCCTTGCCATTTCCCCTTAGAATTAGACCAAAGAAGGCATCGTACCGCGCTTGGTACATAGACGCTCCATTGAAATTACCCCCTAAGAGCACATCTAAATTTCCGTCCTTATCTACATCCTCTGTACGCAATACCATCACTTTAGATACTTGGGCTAATGCAGGCAAGAAATGCATCACGAATTTCCCTTTGCCTTTGTTTTCTACATATACCGACTCGAATGTATTCACCATGCGTTCCGTCGCACCTTTCAGTTCTTCGTCACTAAACAAATCCTCAATCGTATTGCCCGCAAACTCATTGTACTTCGTGTATCTCTTGCTGATGATACTTGGGATTTGTTTCCCCATTTCATCTTTGCTATTGATTGGATACCAATCATCTCCACGGTTGTAAGAAATGATGTGTTCTTCCGTGTCATTCTTATCAATGTCTTTGATCAACATACGTAATTTCCCATCCACCTGTTTCCGTAATTTGGTGTTTGTCCCCAAGTTACCTACGACGAAATCCATGTCGCCATCTTTATCAAAATCGCCAGCTGTTAAACCTCCCCAAAAACCAGTAAATTCTTCTAAGCCATTTTCAATGAGACTTAATTTACCTCCACGGTTTTCGAATGATTTAATGGGCATCCAATCCCCTACGACCGTTAAATCTTGATCACCATCCCGGTCGAAATCCGTCCAAATCGCTTCAGTCAACATCCCCGCTTCACGAAGATCTGGCGCTAAAGCCTGTGTGCGGTCGGCAAATTGACCACGGCCATTATTGATCAATAAATAAGATTTAGGTGAATAGCCATAATGATAACCTACCACACGACCACCAACAAACAAATCGATATCTCCATCGCGATCAAAGTCGCAAGGGCGAACAACCGATTTATTGTCATACATGGCTGGCAATGCTTTGGCATCACGCGTAAAATTACCTTTCCCATCGTTTTTATAAAGTCGGTCAAATTGCTCCGGCATTTGATCATAAAACTCATTCCCACCAGACACCACATACAAATCCAAATCCTTGTCTCCATCCGCATCAAAGAACAAGGCATCTACATCCTCATACAAGCTGTCCAACTTAAACGAGGCCTGTGAAGAAAGTGCGAATCCGTTTGGCTTTTGAACATATAATTGCCCTGCTTGATATTTCGCACCACCTACATAAAAGTCCTCTAAACCATCTCCATTCACATCACCCACAGCCATCTTAGGACCCTCGATAGATACTTTAAATGGAACTAACAGCTCGCGATTGAAATCAAAATAGGTGTTCTCTTGATGCAAATAAGGAATGTTAAGCGTACCTGTCACTTCCTCGAAAAGAGGTTTAGTTTGTGTAAAGAATTGAAAATCTTTCACCAGCATTTGAGCATTCTTCTGATCAAGCGTCAACAATTCATTGATCTTCGGATGCTTAATAATCTGCATTTTCTCATTCTCCCAAATGACAATCAAAGAATCCACATCGCTCAATTGACCGATACCGAAGAGCAACATTGGCTCCACAGAACTCATAAAACCGCGCGTCGGCATCATCTGCTGCAATTGTTGGCCTTCCTTCGTCTTCAAAATCACCTTTGCCCCGACCCCGAAGGTATTCATGCCTTCGCCTTTGAACTTCACTTTCACGAAATTATTCTTCAACAACTCACGCGAATGATTTTCATAAATTCCTGCAGGTTCGTTCAAGTTATTGGAAATCAAATCCAAGTCGCCATCATTATCCAAATCCGCATAAGAACTACCATTCGAAATCCCTTCTTCTTCAAATCCCCAAACCTTCGATTTATCCTTGAAACGTAAGTCTTTGGAACCTTGGAACAAGTAATTATGCACCTTTCCACTTGGCATTAAATCAATCGCTTCTTGATCCAATTTATGCGAGGTAGGCAAACCATAATGCAAGGAATCGCCAATCACGAATTTTAAATAATCCAAATCGTTCGGTCGGCGTAAGATTCCATTCGAAATAAAGATATCTTTCAAGCCATCTCCATCGTAATCCGCCATCAAAGTACTCCAACTCCAATCCGTGGCGGCAACGCCAGAAGAAGCCGCAATGTCAGCGAATTTCTCGCCACTCATATTTAATTGCAAGCAGTTCCGACTGTATTGATTGAAATAGCCAAACTGTAATTTATACATGTAGATATCCAAAGGATCTTCCCCCACAGATGATTTCTCGACCTTCTCATCTTCCGGGTACATATCCAAAGTCATCACGTCTTGGTAGCCATCGTTGTTGATATCCGCAATATCCGATCCCATCGAGAAGCGGCTCAAATGCTTAAAGTGCTCTTTAATACCCTCTTTATAGGTCCCGTCTTTTTGATTGATGTAGTAATAATCGTCCTCATGAAAGTCATTGCTGACATAGATATCGAGCCAACCGTCATTGTTCAAATCTGCGACTGAAATTCCCAATCCATAGCCCATGGCAGCTTGGTAAATCCCTGATTCTGCTGAAATGTCCTTGAATTTGCCTCCATCGTTCCGGTATAAATAATCACCGGCTTCGTTATCCTTCAGCATTCGAGTATTCACCCGATCGTAGGAACGCGTATTATGCACCGCATGATTCAACAAATAGCAATCCAAATCGCCATCCTTGTCATAATCAAAAAAGGCAGCCTGCGTGGAGAATCCTGTAAAATCCAAGCCATATTCATTGGCCTTTTCCGTGAAGGTATTGTCTCCATTATTGATGTATAATTCGTTTGAACCCTCCATCCCTTTGAAATTGCTCACGGCACAAACATAAATATCCAAGAAACCATCCCCATTAATATCAGCCATCGTAACACCCGTTTTCCAGTCGGAGAAACCCGCTACTCCCGCCTTTTCTGTGATGTCTTCAAACTCCATATTGCCCTTATTCAGGTACAATTTGTTTTTTCCTTGATTGGAAGTGAAAAACAAATCGACAAGCCCATCATTGTTGATATCACCAGAAGCTACCCCACCCCCATTATAGAAATAGAGGTAATCGAGGATGTTAAAATCGGGGGTTTCTTTGATTTGATTGGTAAAATCAATGTGTGTTTTCGAAGCCGGTAATTTCTCAAACAATTGCACGTCATCACCTGATTTACATGCAAGAAAACCAACGGATAAAATGAAAAATGCGAGATACTTATTCATAAACTACTTATTATTTAACTTGAAACACTTGTGCTTTGTCATTGTTTTTAGCGAGGACAACAAAATTCCCTCCTTTTCCTTTAGCAATTGCCATTTTACGTACTTGTCCCCGGGTTTGGAAACCTGTGTCTTTCGAACGCTTTGCTACAAATTTACCTTGACCTAATCCCTTCAACATCAATCCATACATGGCATCAAAGCGTCCCCATTCAGGTAATGAATCAAAGAAATTACCAGCTAAAAGGATATCCACTTTCCCGTCATGATCAAAGTCCGAAACTTCAATACCGCGGATTGGTGAAAATTGCGCTTCATGGGGCAAGGTCTGAAGGCTGAAGTTTCCTTTGCCGTCATTGATTAAAATTGCGGATTCCGTCGTTGTGATTTGGCGAAGCACCATGCCATCTCGCTGCTCATCTGAATACAAATCTTCCACAGTCTTATTCGCATAATCCTTGTACTTGATAAATTTCTGTTTGATCACAGGTGTAGCACGCTGCAATTCAGCTTTTAACACCATTGGATAGGTTTTACCATCTTCCGTTACACAGGAAATGATTTGTTCCACCGTTCCATTTTTATCAAAATCATTCACCGATAGCGTTGCAGGGTATTCCGCAGAAGCTTTGATTTTTGAATTAAGACCCAAGTTTCCAGCCACAAAATCCATATCGCCGTCACCATCAATATCTGCGGGTTTCAAACAACCCCAAAGGCCTTCTGAACCAGGAACCATTTCCTGTTTCACTAATTTCCGACCGCGTTCATTCTTAAATACAACGATTCCACCCCAGTCTTGCGCTACAACCAAATCGGCATATCCATCTTTGTTCACATCGGCCCATTCTGCATCAGTCACCATACCCAATTCGCTAATTTCCGGCACGAAACGTTTCGAATAGTTTTTGAAACCTCCTGTTCCATCATTAATGTAAAGATTGCTACTGGGGCTCATGCCATATTTCGTTGAGAGCATCCGTGAGCCCACAAATAAATCTAAATCACCATCATGATCCATGTCTGCGGCCGTCGCACAAGATCCATTTTCAAAGATGGTTGGGAAACGCAAATCCCGTTTAAAATTCCCTTTCCCGTCATTCAAATACAATAAATCATGTAATTCAGGGGCATTGATATCAAATTCATTACTTCCTGTTACAACGAATAAATCCAAATCCTTATCACCATCAGCATCAAAGAAAATGGCATCCGTATTTTCCGTCGTTTGATCTAAGCTGAAATCTGCTTGGATACTTTCCTTGAATTGTCCTGCGGCTTGCTGAATGAATAATTGCTTTTTCTGTCCAGCAGCCCCCCCAAAGTACAAATCATCTAAGCCATCGCCATTCACGTCACCAACGGCCATTGCGGGCCCTTGTGTAGATAATTTTTGTTTCAATAAGACATCACGATCCCAGTCATTGAATAAACTTTCTTGATGTGTATAATTCAATTTAGTCGCTGTTACATCAGCGAATAATTGCTTGACAACGAAGGGATTTGATTTGAATTGCTGTGACGCTTTTGCATAATCCAAAGTCAATACCTGATCCACCTTCACCGACTTCAAGGTTTGCATTTTATCATCCGGCCAAATGATTTGTAATGAATCTATTTGACCATTTTGACCTAAACCAAAGACCATTTGATGGTCACTCGAGGATTGAAAACCACGGTTTGGCATTTGTTGTAAGACCTTAATTTTACCATGTTGGAATAAAGTAACTTTCGCCCCAATCCCATTCAAGTTCCGACCTGTACCTTTCAAATGAACTGTTAGATAATGATTCTTTAATTTCTCATTCGTCTTGTTTTTGAAGACGGACAGAGGCGCATTGACGTTATTCACGACTAAATCCAAATCACCATCATTATCTAAGTCGCCATACGCCGAACCATTCGAGAATCCTGGGCCTTCTAATCCCCAGGCTTTCGCTTGATTCGCAAATTTCAAATTTCCTTCATTTTTGAAGGCATAATTAGGAATCGGTACAGAAGAAATCTTATCTGTAAATTCTTTGTAGTCAAACTTCTTCCCGTTCAACATCTGTTGCATCGTATTGCGATCACCTAAAAAATCGACAAAATCTTGATCTGTCAAATCCTTTGCAATCCCATTGGCAACGAAAATATCTTTTTGGCCATCGTTGTCCATGTCGAAAATTAAGGCTCCCCAAGACCAGTCGGTGGCATGCACGCCCGCCAATTGGCCTACTTCACTAAACGTTCCATCGCCATTGTTTAACTGTAAGTTGTTCCGCATGTATTGATGCCAAAAACCGCGTTTTAATTTCAAATCAACTAGGTTATAGCCTTCGAAAATAGACGTAGTTTTTAATCGACGATCATCACCCGGAAGCATGTCCGTTACAAAAATATCGAGGTTACCGTCATCATTGATATCTGCGATATCAGCCCCCATCGAGCTTAGAGAGATATGCGGCATTTGATTCTCTAAATCTTCCTTAAACGTTCC
>DKIP01000013.1:46410-78013 GCA_002454335.1 Cytophagaceae bacterium UBA6715
GCCAGTTGTCATTGTTCACATCCCCGATCGTAATTCCTAAACCAAAACCGATTAAGCTGCCATAGATGCCTGCTTTTTCGGAAACATCCGTAAATCTGATGTTCTTATCTTGACTATCGTTGCGGAACAATTTGTCACCGCCTAATTTATCGCGCACATCGCGCAGGTTCGTATATCCTAATTTATCGATGGGTGTAAAGCTGTTGTTCAGCAAATACATATCAAGATCCCCATCGCGATCATAATCAAAAAAGGCCGCATGCGTAGATAGACCACCATCTTCCAAACCAGCCTCTTTGGCCATTTCTTTGAATGTAGGCACGCCACTTTTAATTCCTTGATTGATATACAATTGGTTTCCACGCGCATCGCGGGAACCTGAATTACATACATAAATGTCCATCAAACCATCTCCATTGACATCTGCAAAAGTTACACCGGTCGACCAGAATTTCTTACCTACAATCCCTGCCTTCACGGTAATATCTTCAAAATGCATCCCACCTTTATTTAGGTAGAGTTTATTGTCTTCAAAATTAGAAGTAACAAAAAGATCAGAAAGACCGTCATTGTTTACGTCACCAATAGCTACACCCCCACCATTATAGAAATTACGGTAGTTGAAAATATTGAATTCCTTTTTCTCCAAGCTCCGATTAACAAAGTCTATTCCCGTTTCTGATGCAGGTAATTCTTCGAAAAGGGTATCCTCTTTGGTGGAACAAGCAAAGGTAATAAATGCGACGCTACAAAGGAGTACTAAATGCTTCATGAAAGGTTCAAATATGGGACTGCAAAAATACAAAAAACGGCTTGTTTATAAAATAAAAAGGCAGAACCAATGGCTCTGCCTTTTTACTAAATTCAGTATGAATTAATACCCAGGGTTTTGTTTCAACAATGGGTTAGCATCGATACGTGGTTGTGGAATTGGGAACAACTCACGAGTCTTATCTAATTTCTTCATGAACTTACGCTCTAAAGAGAATGTACCGAAACGGATCATATCATTACGTCTCCATCCTTCCCAAGCAAACTCACGACCACGCTCAGCTAAGATATCAGCTGCAGTCAATGTAGTTAATGGATCTACTCCAGAACGCTTACGGATTGTGTTTACGTCAGCTAAAGCTTCTGCAGTTTTTCCTAAACGGAAAGCAGCTTCAGCACGCATCATGATTGCATCAGCCAAACGGAATACTACGTAGTCGTTTGATTGATCCCCGTTCGGGTTGTTCTTTTGGATCTCATATTTTTGAGAACGGATACCCGCAACTTGGAATTCTGGATCTGCATCCGTCATTTGATCCTTGTTGAAGTCAGCGATAAACGCTAATGGAGCACCCTTAGCATCTGTTAACGCAGCACCAGAAGCAGCATATTGCTGACCTTTGATCCACATAGCATTACGCAAATCTTTTGACTCGAATGAGTTGTAGAAATCCGCTAATGTACAGAAACCGTTCCATGGAGAGTTACCTAAACCATATGTTTGTTGGTTTGCATAGTGTAACGTTCTCATTTGGAAGTTCATACCACCTGCTTTGAAGCTATCGAAAGGAATAGTCCAGATGTTCTCTCCTGATCCTTCGTTCGCAACGATGAAGTTAGATACAGTAGAAGAAGATAATGACCAACCGTTTTTCGAATTGATTACCGCGTTAGCAGCATCATAAGCACCTTGCCAATCAGGCGTTCCAGTGTAAACACCTGCATTCAACTTCAATTTAGCCAACAACATACGAGCTGCATCTTGCGTCATACGAGAATAAGCTTTACCAGCTACCAAGTTTGGAATAGCTGATTCTAACTCAGACTTGATGAAAGCATAAACTTCTGCACGAGTTTTTGTTCCACCTACCGATGCATTATCTGTAACGATAGGGACATTTCCAAACGCGTCAATGGCCATGAAGTAATAGAAAGCACGTACAGCACGTAACTCATCTACTGCTTTTTGGTTTGTTTTAACAACTGGGATCAATTGGTTCACCTGAGAGATGTTACCAAAAATGAATCCCCACATTCCGTTGATAGGACCGTGTTGTGGAGTCCATGTGTGGCGAGAATATGCCAACCAGTCACCACCATCATACCAGTCACCACCACGTGTAGGAACGATCAACTCATCCGAAGATGCTTCACTTGGATTGAACCAATCCCAAGTGATACCACGAAGACCACCGTAAGCAGGTCCTAATGCCGCAGCAATTTGAGCATCAGTTTTCAAGAATTGATCCGCTGGGATCGCATCGTAAACTGGCTCAGTTAAATCTGTACAAGACGATAGGGCTAACGAAGCGAAAACACCTACTGAAAGTACTTTATAGATATATTTTTTCATTTTTTTAATAAATTTATTGATTCGATTATTTAACTAATTGAATACGATTTTGTTTGATTAGAACGAAAGATTTACACCCGCTGTAATCGCACGAGTTTTGTAGTAAGTCTCACGAACGTCAATACCTGGAGCAGCAGAACCAATAGCTAAGTTTTGGCTAATCTCTGGATCAACACCAGTGTATTTTGTAAATACAGCTAGGTTGTTTCCAGCTACGTAGATACGAGCACGCTTGAACACGCCTTTCACTGGTAATGTATAACCGAATGAAGCATTGTTGATACGTAAGAAGTCACCTGACTCAACATAGTAATCCATAGGGATTGTACGCTCATCGTTGATGATTGAAGTCAATGCAGATTTCAATGCACCAGATTCAGCTAAACGACCATCTTGACGGCCTAACAATAATGCGTTCGTGTTTACAATCTTAGCACCTAATTGGCTTGTCAATTGGAATTGCAAGTCAAATGCTTTGTAACGAATGTTTGTAGTCAAACCACCCACGAAAGTTGGGTTTGGATTTCCAATATACGTACGGTCAGCAGCGTTAGGATCAACAGTACCATCACCATTTAAATCTTGGAATACGTATTTACCGTTTTCAATTTTAGCGATTTTAGCACCATAGAATTCACCTACTGGGTGACCTGCTTGTAATACTGAGAAGTTAACAGCAGATGTACCACGGATGAATGAACCTAAAGAAGTAGACAAGAATACTTGGTCAGGAGCAGCGAATGAATCATTTTTCAATGAAACGATTTCGTTTTTATTGAATGAAGCAGCTAATGTAGTAGCAATGTTCCAATCTTTGTTCTCCAAGATTTGGTAAGTTAATGATACCTCAACCCCTTGGTTTTTCATCGATCCGATGTTAGCCAACATAGTTGGATATACATAACCTTTCTCTTGTGGTACGTTTACTGTATATAACAAATCTTTTGTTGTACGTGTGTAAACATCCAAGTTACCAGTCAATTTACCTTTGAATAATGAGAAGTCGATACCACCACCGTAGTTTTCGTTAATCTCCCATTTCAAGTTAGGGTTCGGGTTAGATTGGATTGAGTATGCAGGCAAGAAATCGTTAGCACCTCCATCAAAGTAAGAACCTGAAGCTCCGTAGAACGATTTAGATAACAACGGACGGATACCTTCCGAGTTACCAGTTTGTCCCCAGCTAACACGCAATTTCAAGTTATCGATTGTAGAATTACCTTTCAAGAAAGCTTCTTCAGACAATGCCCAACCTACTGAAACTGAAGGGAAAATACCCCACTTGTTGTTATCACCGAATTTCGTAGAACCGTCACGACGAACGTTAACTGTTGCGAAATATTTGTTCAATAATGAATATTGAGCACGTGCTAAGAATGATACCAATTTGTACTCATTCTTGTATGAACCTAATAAGCTAGGGTTAGTACGAATACCTAAACCAGCACCTAAGTTGTTAGCCTCGAAAGCATCCGTCAAGAAATTGTTATTTCCTGCAGAGAAACCATCAGCAACTACATCTTGGTATGTGTAACCAGCCAAAACGTTCAACGTAGAAACATCATTTAACTTCTTAGAGTAGTTCAATGTAGTTTCTAATTGCTTATCAGTGATTGAGTTCAATGAACGGTTAGCAGCATTTCCACCTACAGTAGCTAATAAGTTACCTGGAGTAGATTTCGCAAAATATGAACCGTCAGCTGTTTGCGTACGCAAAGTTCCTGATACGTTGAATACCAAACCTTCTAAGATTGTGTAACCAGCAGAAGCGTTGAATAAGAAATCATGTAGACGTTGCTTGTTTGATTTGCTTTCAATAGTAGCCAATGGGTTAAAGTTCGCAAATGTACCTGGGATTTGGAAATAAGTTCCATCCGCGTTGTACACTGGATCTGTTGGACGCATGTTCATCGCAAAACCAACCGCACGGTTATCTGTAAATTGGTTGTTCGTTTGTGAAGCAGACATGTTAACTTTCATAGCTAATTTACCATCTAAAGCCTTCGCATCTAAGTTCAAACGACCTGTTAAACGATCTTTACCTGAACCTTTTAAAGTACCTGTTTGATCTAAATAACCAACAGATGCACGGTAAGATACATTTTCAGAACCACCTGACACACCCACGTTATGGTTTTGTGACAATGCATTTTGTGTAATAACACCTAACCAATCTGTGTTAGCTCCTAAATCATCAAATTTTTGACCATATTTAGCAGCAGCAGCACGGAATTCAGCACCGTTCAACAATTGAGGACGTTGAGAGATTGACTCAGAACCTACATATGCTGAATAATCAACTGAAGGAGTACCTGACTTACCACGTTTCGTGTTGATCAAGATAACACCGTTCGCTCCACGAGAACCATAGATAGCAGCTGAAGATGCATCACGTAACACGTCCATCGATAAGATATCTTCTGGAGCAATGTTTTCGATAGGTGCACCAATCACACCGTCAATTACGTATAAAGGCTCAGAACCTGCGTTCAATGAACCTGTACCACGCAAACGAACAGTTGGACGAGCATTTGGGTCACCAGAAGCCTGCGTGATAACCAAACCTGCAACCTTACCTTGTGCAGCAGCTAATGGGTTTGTTACAACACCCGCGTTGAAATCACGAGAACCTAAGCTAGTTACCGTTCCTGAAATTTCTTTACGCTTTTGAGTACCGTAACCGACAACCACAACTTCTTCCAAAGATTTGTTGTCAGCAGCTAAAGATACGTTTACAACAGATTTAGAACCTACTGCAACTTCTTTAGAAGCATAACCTACAAAAGAGAATACTAATGTCGCGTTCGACCCAGCATTAACTTTATAAGTACCGTTTGCATCTGTTTGCGCACCACGAGTAGTACCTTTAACAGCTACAGAAACACCTGGGATACCTGAGCCATCAGCAGCGTCAGTTACTTTTCCCGTTACCACATCTTGAGCAAAAGCACCCAAGGAAATTAACAGTGCAACAGCAACACTAAAAGCTTGTTTGAAGCCTAGGTTACTTACACTTGATCGCACAAGGCGACCCACTCTTTTGTAAGAATGAATCATAAGTGAAAAATTAAGGGTTAAAAATGATTAATGATTCTTTGTGATTTTGTTTCAACCAAAAACCGCTATGTAAACGTTTAGAGTCTATGGCTAATTTCAAAACCAAGGCAAAAAAAGTAATAATAAATTGAATAAAAAAATGATTTTAATTAATGAATCAAGGATTAAGACTCAATAAATTGTACATAATATAGAATTTCTTGAAAAGTAGCACAGTGTAGGACAGGTTCACGAAATAATCTAATTTATACCTATATATATACCGTTCGATATATTTACTCTGCAAAAGGCCTCAAAACAGCCCAAAAGCGATTGTATTTTTTCAATAGAATTTTTTTTTAAAAAAAATCAAATTATTTATCGGTAAGGAATTACCTGTAAAGAAATTCACACAAAACGGAATAATCCAATTAATTGTATTTTTTGGACAGTACTAGGCTGTATGTTAATATCACGGTAAAGGATCATAACCACTTCCACCCCACGGATGACAAGATGAAATTCGCTTCACCATCAAGCGAAAACCCTTCAAAAATCCATATTTGATAAAGGCCTGTTTGGCATATTCAGAACAAGTAGGTTGATACCGACAAGCATTTGGCAAAAAAGGGGAAATGAGGCCTTGGTATAATCGAATCAACAAAATGAAAATATATTTCATAAGAATAATTAATTTCAATCTTCGAAAGTAATCAATCAAGCCAAATAAAGATGAACACCCACTTGATTAAAAACACGAATTGCATTAAATTGCTTTGAAATGAACCGCTTGATCGAATACATGTTGAAACTACCCAAAGGCCCGAAAATTATTGGTGCGTTGACCTTATGCACGCTTTTTGGATTACTAATCTCTTCACACCCCACAAAAAGTTTTTTTCATGTTAAAACAAACATCGAAAAACGTAATGATAGCCTAGCCAATTTGTTTAACCCCGAAATTGCCAAACAAAAATCCATTAAGCTCGACACCTTCTTCTCCAAGCTCCAAGCAAAATCAGGATTCAATGGCGCGGTACTTGTCGCCCAATACGGGAAAATCATTTACAAGAAAGGTTTTGGCTATGCCAATTATTTTACCAAAAGCAACATCAACACCCATACCCACTTTCAATTAGCATCCGTTTCAAAACAATTTACTGCGGTTGCCATTATGCAATTGAAGGAAAAAGGCTTGTTAAATTATGATGACGCCATCTACAAACATATCCCTGGCTTTCCATATGATTCTAGTTTAACCATACGTAGTTTGTTAACTCATCGCTCTGGCCTATCGGACTACGCCTACAACATGGATAAGGTTTACGACAAGAAAATTCCATTAACGAATCAAAAAGTTGTTGAAATGATGATTCGTCTAAAACCACATATCGATTACCGTCCTAATGCAAAATTTAGCTACAACAATACAAACTACATGTTATTGGCTTACATTGTAGAAAAGCTAAGCGGCATGAATTTCAGAGAATATGCCAAAAAGAATCTCTTTGAACCCGCAGGCATGTCGGAATCTTTCATTTACGATCCCATGCATCCCGAAATGTTGCGCACTGCGGCTACAGGATACGTACCTCGCCGCGGGGGCCCCGTAGTATCGGAATTTAATCACTTGGACGGTGTAACAGGAGATAAAGGAATTTACTCGACCGTAGAGGACCTTTACCATTGGGATATGGCCCTAAATGAAGAAAAACTCGTGAAATTTTCGACCCTCGAGGAAGCGTTCACGCCCCAACACACCACACCGAAAGTATTAGCTAAAAACTATGGCTTCGGCTGGCGCCTCGCACAACTCGATAATGGAGAATGGCTTACCTATCACACTGGCTGGTGGCATGGATTTAAAAATTATTACCTTCACAATCCAAAAGATAATTCTGCCATTATCATTTTAGGCAACATGGCAAACCATGCTTTGGGGCGCGTGAATATTGTTCAATCCATTTTATATCCTGAAAAAGCGAACTTGTTTATGAAGGGAGAACCATTACCAACTGAATTTGTCCTGGGAGGCAACTAAACGAAAAAGCACATGAAAAAATCATTCACATTAAGCTTTTGCCTGGTATTAATTAACTTGTTTGCATTTGGACAAAGTCCAGATGAGGCGATAAAAGCAACGGTCAACAATTATTTCGAAGGATTAACAACGGGTGACACAGCCAAATTAGGCAAAGCCTTTCATTCATCGGCAATTTTACGTACCGTTAACGCGAGCACAGGTAAGATTCAAGATTTCCCTATCAAAACCTTTATTTCCAAAACTCCTGCTGGCGGCGTTAAAGCATCAACAAAACTTATCAGCTATTCGTATGCAGGGATTTCAGGTTTGGCAGCAGCAGAATTACAATTCGCCGACTTCAAATACATCGACTTATTGAGCTTATTACAGGTCAATGGGGAATGGAAAATTGTAACCCGCGTTTTCAGCCGGGTCGAATTGGATGTTACACTGAAAGGCAGCGCATCTTCAAGCCCCAAAGCTACAACGTCTGCGCCAGCGAAGAAAAGTCCTGCGAATATCAAACCTAAAAAAGATGATGGCTGGTAGACATTAGCCCCTTTGGCAAACCTTTCAGGATTGCCAAAGTCTGAGGCGTATTTCACGCCGATTAAATTACCCGACCGAACAAAACGAATGATACTTCTGAAGAGACGCGATACCTCGCGTCTTTATTTTGAACCCGACAAAAACAAAAAGACGCAAACTCCTCTCCAAAGTACAACGTCTAACGTCTATCTATGCAACAGCGATAGCGCGATTGAACTCAACAACATCAATATCCCCAAGACAAAAAATACCGTCGGATTCAATACAGGAATTGAAGCCTCATTCAAAGAAGCCTCATAAGGATTCTCAGTCAAATAACGTACAGGAATCTCCTGCCCCACTTCACAATTTTTCGCTAATCCTTTGTCGGCTTCGCGACGAAACTCGCTTCCGTTCACATAATAAGATACGATAGGAAAATAGATGGGGAAGCGTCCCGAATGATCATCGCGCGCATAGCGTTTTGAAATCTCAACAATCTTACCATAAGTCATCTTGGAATGAGCAATCCACTCTTTACGCTTTTGATAAAGTATAACTCCTACCCCAATCAACGCCAAAGCAATAAATGAAAATAGCACCAAAAACAAGGTCATCGAACCTTGAAACGAACCCGTAGGCCTCCCCGAAATCAACAAAACACTAACTAAATTCATGTGCGTACTAATACTTAAGACTACCTGTCTTTCAAATTTTCATCAAAAAACGGATAAATAAACCTGAAAATCAAATACTTATGCCCTACGAGAAAATCACGAACAAGTTCTATTTCAAAGGAATAAATCCACATTTTTGTAAAAAATAAAAAAACAGGATTTGATTTTGACCCATTCTTTGAAAAAATTGAATAATTATTGGATTATCAGTTTTCAAAACCAATCAAAAAGCCCCAAAAATAAATTTTTCTAAAATTTGATATTTCTTTCAAATTTGTATTTTTGACCCGCAAGAAACCTACAATTATGAAAAATTCGACTAAAGTACAGCTCATGACCATGATGTTCCTTATGTTCTTTGGATGGGGTGCCTGGTACGGCCAAATGAGTAAATATTTGTTAAGCACGCTTCATGCCACAGGAGATCAAGTTGGCAATGCTTATCTAACATTCGCTCTTGCATCCCTAGTCGCTCCTTTTTTCGTAGGATTAATTGCCGACCGTTTTTTCGCCGCACAAAAAGTAATGGGTGTTTTAAACATAATTGGAGGCGGAATCTTGTATTTATTGAGCCAAACGACTGACCCTGAAATTTTCTTTTGGTATATCTTAGCCTATACTTTATGCTTTGCCCCTAACCTAGCCTTATCCAACTCCATAGCCATGAAACAAATGCAATATCCCGAAAAGGAATTTGCCAACATCCGAGTTACTGGAACCATCGCATGGATTGTCGTTACAAATATTATTGGATTTTATGCCTTAGGAGACAATGTGGCCATCTTTCATATCGCTATGTACAGCTCCTTTGTATTAGGCATTTATGCATTCTTTCTACCCGACACCCCACCTAAAGCCGACAAAAATGCCTCAATTGCACAGATTATTGGTTTAGACGCACTTAAATTATTTAACGACCGATCATTTTTAATCTTCTTTATTTCTTCCATTCTCATCTGTATTCCCCTTTCCTTCTATTATGCGATGGCCAATCCCTCGCTGACAGACGCTCACATGAGCAATGTGGAGAACAAAATGTCCTTGGGTCAAGTATCTGAAGTGGTTTTCATGTTACTCATCCCTATCGCATTCATTCGCCTCGGTGTGAAAAAAATGTTGATCGTAGGCCTAGTAGCTTGGATCATTCGTTTCCTTTGCTTCGGCTACGGAGATGGCATCTCAAGTGAATGGATCCTATTTATCGGAATAATTTTACATGGGGTTTGTTACGATTTTTTCTTCGTGACAGGTCAAATTTATACCGACCAAAAAGCCGGCCCGCATATCAAAAATTCTGCACAAGGATTAATCACCTTAGCCACCTATGGAATCGGCATGGGAATCGGATCAAAACTTTCAGGAATCGTGTTGGATATCTACACGGAAAATGGAATCCACGATTGGAAGTCCGTTTGGATGGTTCCTGCAGGGATTGCGTTATTGGTATTAGCCTTGTTTATCTTATTCTTTCAGGACAAAAAACAAGCTGCCTAAGTATTTCTAATTTTACGAAGCATCCAAGGCATAATTTGTGGCGCTATTTGCTTCATAATTAGGCCAAAACGTTCCAAGGCACCGCCAACAAAAAACTCATTTTTGCCAACGGCAACAGCGGCAACAATTTTTGATGCTGCCACCGTAGGGTCAAGTCCTTTGGCTTGATTTGGGTCCATCTTACCGTATTTTTCGCCATGCTCGTTCATGGCATGTAAGGATATTTCTGTACGAATATAACCCGGCAAAATCGTTGAGACTTGAATCCCATGATCATGTAATTCCGCTCGAACAGAATCGAAAAAACCAATTAACGCGTGTTTGGAGGCCCCGTAAGCTGCCCGCCGAGGCGTTGAAATACGACCTGCAACAGATGCAATAGGAACAAATACACCCGCATGTTGCTTCTGAAAAACCGGAATAACTTGTTGGACCAAATGCACAATCGAAAAGAAATTGATTTCAAACAGTCGGCGATACACATCAAACTGCGTATCAAGCACAAAAGACCGTTGGCTTACACCTGCATTCAGCACTAGTACATCGATACGACCATAGGCTGTCAAAACAGCTTCCACCTGTTTTGCATGTATGGCCGTCTCAACCATATCAAATGGCAAAACCAATACACTGCCACCATGCACTTCACAATTGCGAGCCACCCGCTGCAATTCCGCTTCTCTGCGTGCCGATAATGCCAAATTTGCGCCCTTCGCGGCAAATTCATTGGCTAAAGCCTCCCCAATTCCTGAGGACGCGCCAGTGATCCAGACAATTTTGTTTTTGAAATCCATGGTTTAAAGGTAAGAAAAATACCTGCGAACAATCAACTTAATAACCCCAGGTTTTAACCTGGGGATCCTAGGCTGAAGCCTAGGGATAAAATAAGTCCAAAACAAACATAGAAAATAACATGTAATAACCCCTGGTTTTAACCTGGGGACCCTAAACTGAGGTCTAGGGCTATAAAAGCTCTAGCTCCCGGAAGAACTCCGCCATAGGATTCACCTCAAGCAATTGCAATTTCTGCCAGAGACGAATTGCCTTCGTCATCAAACCGCTTTCGATTAAGAATCCATCGTGTCCATACAAGGAATCAATCACTTGAAAGGATGCACCTGGAATATGTTTGGCTAAAAATTCTTGTTCGACAATCGGGAATAAGGCATCCGATTTAATTCCAATTACTAACGTATTGGACTTAATTTGCTTTAGGGCAGGAATAATTCCACCACGATCACGACCTACATCCTGGGAATCCATCATTTTGGAAAGGACATAGTAAGAATAGGCATTGAAGCGCTGAGCTAATTTTTCGCCTTGATAACGCTGATAAGAAACGGCGCGCAAGGTTTTTCCCAGTGAATGATCTTGGCGAGCCTGGGTAATTTGGTAGGTTTCGTAATTCCGATAAGAGATTAAGGCCGTGGCACGGGCCGCTTTCATTCCATCGATACCCGCTTTCGGATGTGACTCACCCCATGTTTTATCGAGTTCAATCGCCATTCGTTGGGATTCGTTAAAAGCCACTCCCCACGGAGAATGCACCGCATTGGTTGCCACCAAAATCAAATTCTGAATTAAATCGGGATTCATAATCCCCCATTCAACAGCTTGTTGGCCACCCATCGATCCCCCAATGCAGGTCTTAATGCGATGAATTCCCAACTCTTGTCGAAGCAATTCAAAAGCATTGATGACATCGCGGATTGTTACATCTGGAAAAGTATGAAAATAAGGTTCTCCAGTTTGGGGATTCGTAGACAAAGGCCCCGTAGACCCATAATGCGAGCCCAAAATATTAGCACAAACGATAAAATTATTCTCAGGATTAAACAATTTACCAGGCCCTACAAGCCCTTGCCACCAGTCGGCGACATCCTGGCTCCCTGTAAACGCATGGCAAATCCATATCACATTATCGCCTGCCGCATTCATTTGGCCCCAAGTTTGGTAAGCCAAATCAATTTCAGGAAGCGACACGCCGCTTTCTAATACGAAAGTATGGGGATAGTGATATTGTCTAAATTCTGCTTGCATCATCAAAGCTTTATATTTCCCTAAACAGGCAAACGCCTGGGGTAGGAATTAGCACCGGGGTCAAATTTTGACGGGTTGCCAGAAGATCAATGAGCCTAGTCTCTCCCTTCTTCTTTATAATTCAATGCTTCACAGCGACTGAATGAGGGCACAAAGTAAATCAGGAAATCAGGATTTTCCAAAATTCTCTTGATATTTGCCACATGAAACAGCTCATTCTCTTTTATGCAGGCTTCGCAGCAATCCTATACGCCATTCACATGAGCCCTTGGTCACAGCTCCTGCACCCAAATGTGTCTTTCATTTTTGTGTTTTTAGCATTTCAGTCCTACTTGACTTTTAGCATCGCCCAAATAGGTTTGAAAGATGGAAAAGAAAAATTCATCCAATTTCAACTAATTAATCTAACTATACGCTTCATTTTAAGCCTTTCATTCATCGGTTTCTTCGCCTATTCAGGTACCCCAGAAATATTCTTATTCGTAATCAACTTTTTTGTACTCTATTTATGTAGCGCAAATTTTGAAATAATTGGCTTGCTTCGTAACTTGCGACGTTTTTAGAAAAGCCTGAAGAATTTTTTCTTTTTTTTCTGCTCAAAACACCGCTAATCAACGAATTAGCAAATCATTTGAAAACAAAATAGTAAAAGCTAGAATTACGATGCCGATTAAGACTTTTTTCAAGAAAATGTATTTTTCAAATATAATCCTCGGATTATTACTTAGTTTTTCAAGCTTTTCGCTGCTGGCTAATGAAGAGGCGGTAGCCCATGATACTACGCAAGCACATGCGGACACAGCCGCACACGCAGCAGCTCCTGCAGCACATGAAGCAGAATCAACCAAATTTGATCCAGGTAAATTAATCTTGCACCACATCGCTGATGAACATGATTGGCATTTCTTCACGATTGGCCATTTCCACGCGACATTGCCATTACCTTGCATCGTTTACACAGCATCTCAAGGGGTACAAATATTTTCTTCTTCAAATTTCAAAAACGAACACCACGAAGAAATACCTTACAATGGATTCGTTTTAGAGCACGGCAAAATCCATGCTGAGAACGGTGAAAAAGTATATGATTTCTCAATCACGAAAAACGTAGCTTCGCTTTTAGTATCGGCCGTTTTATTATTGACAATCTTCATCGGAATCGGGAAACGTTACAAAGAAAATCCACACCGCGCACCAAAAGGTATCCAATCGATGTTCGAGCCGATTATCATTTTCGTGCGTGATGAAATTGCAAAAAACAACATTGGCGAAAAACACTACCGTCGTTTTATGCCGTATTTACTGACCGTTTTCTTCTTTATCTGGTTCAATAACATGTTGGGCTTAGTTCCAGGGGGGGCCAACTTAACTGGTAACATCGCAGTAACCTTAGTATTGGCGATTATTGCATTCTTTGTGACGAACTTCAATGGTCGTTCGACGTATTGGACACACATTTTTGCAATGCCAGGTGTGCCTAAATGGATGTTGGTTATTTTAACTCCGGTAGAGATTGTAGGTATTTTCATGAAGCCCTTCTCATTAATGGTTCGTTTATTCGCAAACATCACAGCAGGTCACATTATTTTATTGAGTTTAGTTTCCTTGATTTTCATTTTTGAAAACGCGGCATTGGGTCTAGCAGTAGTTCCATTCTCTCTTTTCATGAACGTAATTGAGCTGATAGTTGCATTTATTCAAGCGTTTATTTTTACGATGTTAGTTTCTACGTACATCGGAGCGGCGGTTGAAGAGCATCATCATTAATAATTTGTATTTTTTTTAATTTATATAAACCCAAATCGTATGTCTATTTTATCGATTTTATTAGAAGTTTCTGTAGGTCTTGGTCTTGCAGGTATTGGTGCTGGTTTAGCTGCTTTAGGCGCTGGAATGGGTATCGGTCGTATCGGTGGTTCTGCCATGGAAGCTATCGCTCGTCAACCAGAAGCTTCTGGAAAAATTCAGGGTGCGATGTTGATCGTTGCTGCCTTCGTTGAGGCGGTTGCGTTATTCGCTGCTGTAATTTGTCTATTGGTAACTTTGAAATAAGATACCAATCGAATAAGCCCAAGGACTAGCCTTGGAATCCTTATTCAAAACACTTGAAACGCAATTTGGAATGCATTAGGCGCCAAATTGCGTTTTCTAAAAAACGAAATACTGTAAATATTGATATAATATGGAGTTAATTACCCCAGACTTTGGACTTATCTTCTGGCAATTACTTGTCTTTGGAATCCTATTTTTCCTTTTAGCCAAATTTGCTTGGAAACCCATCATTCAATCGTTAGCTGAGCGTGAGCAATCCATCGACGAAGCGATCAAATTATCAGAAACAACGCGAGCTGAAATGGCTGAATTGAAAGCTGGTAATGAGCAATTAATCGCATCTGCCCGTGCAGAACGTGATGCATTGATCAAACAAGCGAAAGAAGCATCAGATGCGATGATCGCACAAGCAAAATTAGACGCACAAACGGCAGCTAATCAAGAAATCGAAAAAGCACGCGTAGCTTTCGAACAAGAAAAAGCGAGTGCTGTTGCAGCAATCCGCAAGGAAGCAGCGACTCTTTCGTTAGACTTGGCAGAGAAAGTGTTAAAAAGCCAATTAAAAGACAAAGCAGCTCAGGAAAAATTAGTGACTGAGTGGATGGCTGACGTTAAATTATCTTAATCGAATAGACCATGTCAGAATTAATTGTAGCTCACCGTTACGCTAAATCCTTGCTTGACTTCGCCATTGAAAAGAATGCCGTGGAAGCAGTTGCAAAAGATATAATCGATTTCGCAGAGACTTGCGAGGGAAGTTATGACTTAGTCTTAGCACTTAAGAGCCCAATCATCAAGCATTATACTAAATTAGCTATCTTAGCAAAGCTATTTAAGGATAAATTCAATCCCGTAACGTACGGTATCTTCGTGATTATCACGAACAAAAATCGCGAGCAAATTCTTCCTGCAGTAGCAAAAGAATTCATCTCGATGTACACAGATTACAAAGGAATTCAAAAAGCGACTGTTACAACTGCCTCTACCCTAACTGCAGAACAGAAAGCTACAGTTTCTAATATTGTAAAAGATTATACAGGTAAAGAGGTAGAATTAATCGAGAAAATCGACGAGAGCCTGATTGGCGGATTCATCTTGAAAGTAGGCGACCAACAAATCGATGACTCGATTAAGCGGAAACTGAACGATCTGAAAGTTTCTTTAGCATCTTAATCAAAAGGCCTTGGAAACAAGGCCTTTTTTTATCCTCCCTCCATGAAAAAATTCTCACTCTTTACTGGTTCGCTCATTGCAGGACTCTCTATTGCTTTAGGAGCTTTTGGCGCGCATGCATGGAAAGATTATTTGCGTGACATTAACCGATTAGAGACATTTGAAACCGCAGCGCGCTACCAAATGTATGGGGGAATTATCTTATTGATTCTTGGCGTTTGGCAAATGCAAATTTCTAATAAATACCTCAAGACAGCGGGCTACATCGTATTCGCTGGCGCTATCATTTTTCCAGGATCATTATACCTGATTTGCATTACACAAAATGTACTTTGGGGAGCCGTAGCACCTATCGGCGGCTTGGCATATATGACTGGACTTGGATTGATGGCCTACGCCACCCTGAAACAATAATTAGTGGCGCATCACGAGCTCTAAGCTATTCCAAACGATTTCTCCCATGGTTTTACAAACCAAAAAACGCTCGTCGTTATAATGCTTCGCCAACTCGGTTTTCAGTTGTATGATGTTTTCTTCCGGTGCTATGTCATCTTTGGACATCACCGTCATCAAATCAGAAACCCGCTGACTCTCACTTTTCAACCGGCTCGCGATCATCGAACGCTCCTCAATTTGATACTGCCAAACCGATTCAGGCGTCATATATTTCATCCCCAACTCAATTAAGGAATTGTTTTGCTTGAAATATTGGGGCATGTACACTGACTTCTTTCCTTCGTAACATTGTTGGTCAAAGTCTATCGGGCGAATTCGATAATAGATTTCCTCAAAATCCGGATTGGTAATAATCACAAAATTGGCACTGTGCATATCGCCTAATAATTGAACTAAGCAACGCTCATTGAATTTTACGAACTCTTTGGCCAAACGAATGGGCGACTCCAAATCTTTCTCTAAATCCTGCTTCAAGAACGCATCGCCTGGAATTCCAGCAATATGTTCCTCTACCAGTGTATTATCGTAAGTAACATAATTAATCCGATTGGGCGATAAAATATGCTCCAATTCCAGCCCATACACCCGAGAGGCATCGGCAATTTTGATATAGAAATAATCAAAATTATCATTCACTCGATTCACAATTCGAATTCGAAAGGGATGTGTATTCCCATAGGTACAAAAATCCACACGGTCAATCACCAAGTGCTTAATTACTTCCTCATTTCCATCCGTTTTTAAATCGGCATAAATCTGCTTCAACGACTCATACACCTCCTCCTGATCCGAAGGTGAATAAAATACCGTCTCCCAAAGCGTATCTTGCCCATTCTTATCATACAAGACAATTGCATTCTCGTAACGCAATAAATCCTGGTAGGAAATATTCATCGCATGCTCCCGATTGTATTTGTGCAAATATCGTCGTAGCTGATTATTAATCCGGAAAGGGGCTTTTTTCTTGGAGATGAGCGCCATTATTCAGTATAGTCTAAGGATTTCCCAAAGGTTTCTTTCAATTGGGAAACCGAAAAAATAGCCAAAGCAAAACACAAAATTCCAACATAGGCCGCCGAATGAATCAAGCCTACCGAAGGAATTAAGAATTTAAAGAGCAAAGAGATAGGAATCAAAGCACCCCGTACAAAATTGGGAACCGTCGTCGTAACTGTCATACGCACATTCGTTCCAAATTGCTCGGAAGAATAGGTTAAAAATACCGCCCAATAGCCTCCGAAGAACCCCAAAAGGGTAATCATGCTATTCGCTTGTAGCTTAGAAATTTCAGCCATGCCAAATAAATAATAGGCACATAGCAATACTGCGATGAACAAATAGATCAGAACTGCTTTGCCCCGACTCCTCAACCATTGACTCAAAGCCCCGGAAGCAAAATCTCCAATGGCTAATCCGAGGTAACAGTACATAATTGCATCTCCTGATGTAATTTTCCCATTAAAGATTTCAGGTGCCGAGAAGACCAATATCCCTATGATGTACCAAATAGGTAAACCCATGAGTATGCAGTACAAATACTTTTTAAATATTGGACCCGAGGAAAACAATTGAAAGAAATTCCCTTTTTGAACTCCAGCATCCATGTGCGAATACAAGGAAGATTCGAAGGTTCCTAAACGAAGCAGTAATAAAGCTAAGCCCATACCACCTCCAATAAAATAACAAGATCTCCACCATGCTGGATCCGAACTTAGGCTCGCAATAATGGGAGCAAAAACAGCACCTGCAGCACCTACACCCGCAATAATCAAGGTGCCAATTCCTCGCTTAGATGGAGGCAAAGTTTCGTTTACTAAAGTAATCCCCGCACCTAATTCCCCCGCTAAACCAATTCCCGCAATAAAACGTAAAATGGCATAGGTATTCAAATCCGTGACTAAACCATTGAAAGCATTTGCCAAGGAATACAACAAAATCGATCCAAATAACACAGATTTACGGCCTTTTTTATCGCCATAAATTCCCCATAATATACCACCCAAAAGCATTCCACCCATTTGCACATTCATCAAGTTTAACCCTTGATTCAGCAGCTCTGTTCCTTGCAAACCCAAACTCTTTAAACTCGGGTTACGTACCACAGAAAATAAGATTAAGTCATACACGTCAACAAAATATCCAAGTGCCGCCACGGCAATTAACATCTTGGCTTGGGAAGAAATTTTTTCGTTTTCCATACTAGCGAGAAAGCATATCTGACCGATGAGAGTCTAATTTTAAAAAGATAAACAGTAATATCGTAAAGGACCACAAAGATGAGCCTCCATAACTAAAAAAGGGCAAGGGTATTCCCATGATTGGCATCAAACCGATCGTCATCCCAATATTCACCAAAAAGTGAAAGAATAAAATTCCCACAACACCAAAACCATAAGCTCTTGCAAAGCGTGAACGCTGTTGATCTGCCAGATACATCAAACGCCACAAAAAGACCATGAATAATATGATAATCCCAGCCACCCCGATGAATCCAAACTCTTCCCCGATCGTGCAAAAGATAAAGTCCGTACTCTGCTCGGGTACAAAATCAAATTTGGTCTGCGTCCCACCCAGATAGCCTTTTCCCCAAAATCCTCCTGATCCAATCGCAATTTTCGACTGAGTCACCTGATATCCCAAGCCCCGCGGATCAAAATCAGGATCTAACAAAACTTTAATCCGATTCCGTTGGTGTTCCTTCAGCACGTTATTCACGACCCATTCCACCAACATAGCTAGCGACATAATCACGGAAATACCCAAAGCCATTTTTACATAGGTTTGGTACATGCGTTGCAAATAAATAGGCATTAGCAAGACCAAAATTCCGGCCATCACGACCAGTAAAATGAAAATAGTTAGGGGCTTTAAGATTAAAGCACTAACAAACAAGAAGATTCCTCCAAGCAATAATCCCGGATATTCCCCAGGCAAACCTTCGCGATAGAGCAAAATAATAAAGGAAACGTAAACTAGAGCCGAACCCGTTTCATTGGAAGCAATGATTAACAAAATAGGAACCCCAATAATCAAAGCTGCTTTCCATTGATCGCGAAAACGCAACAAACTCACTTGCGGATCATTTAAATATTTGGCTAGCAACAAGGCGGTCGCAGTTTTCGCGAATTCTGCCGGCTGAATGGTGGCTGTCCCTATTTTAAACCAAGAGTGTGACCCATTAATCGTCACTCCTAGAAAAGGAACTAGAATGAGCAGCAGTAAGAAAAACCCATAGATAACAGGAGCAAAAGACTCAAAAAAACGAAAATCAAGCGCAAAAATAAACATAATCAAGACCATGCTTGCCCCAATCCAAATCAACTGTTTACCGGCATTTGATGTATAAAAAGCCGCATCAAATATTCCCAAAGGAGCCTCCGGATTATACACCGCTGAATAGATACTCATCCATCCCAAAAGGACAAAAAGCGCATACAATCCTACGCTCCACCAGTCTAAACGACTTGCCATATATCCGGATGATTGGCTCATTTTCGCAAACTATCACTTGTGACTTTTTTGACAGGACGATTATACGTCACATTTGCCAAATAACTCATGTTCATAAACTTAGTCTCCACCGCCTTACGGTCTACGCGTCCTTTTAAATATTTTTCAATGATCAAAGAAGCAATCGGTGCCGCAGCAAATCCCCCAAAACCAGCATTTTCTACAAACACCGCAATAGCAATTTTAGGATTATCTTTCGGGGCAAAAGCGATGAATATGGAATGATCTTTCCCTTTTTTATTCTGCGATGTACCCGTCTTTCCGCACATGGTAATATCTGGTATCCGGCCGTCAACACCTACCGTTCCATGCAATACTGCATCCTGCATGCCTTGAATTACAACTGGGAAGTATTTGGCATCTACACCAACTGAAACCGGATTCTTGTAAAATGGATCGATTGTTCGCTTCTCCCCTACGCCTTTCACCAAATGCGGCGGAATGTACCAACCCCGATTCGCAATGATCGCAGCAAAATTCGCCATCTTCAAAGGACTTACCACCAATTCACCTTCCCCAATACTCAAAGAGTAGATATTCGAAAACTTCCAGGTATTTTCCCCTTTGTAAACCTTGTTGTAGTAATCCACCGTAGGTAAATTACCTTTTTTCTCATTGCTGACATCAACGCCTAATTTCCGACCAAAACCAAAATTTGCCACAAGTTCCGACCAGCGCTGTAAGCCTTGAGCCGACCGCTCAAAGGTGTTTCCCGTTGTACCATCATACAAAATCTTCCGAAATGCATGGTAAAAATAGGGGTTACATGACCACTGAATCGCATTGTGCAAATCGTTGTGCGAGGTATTATGTGCGTGACATTTAACAGGAGCCCCCGCATGACCAAAAACAGATCCCGCTGAAATGATGCCTAATTGTTGGCCTACGAGTGCTTGCACCAACTTAAACGTAGAACCCGGTCGGTAATAAGCAGAGGGCGGCCGATTGATCAACGGCTTCAAAGGATCTAAGGCTAATTTCTGATAATACTTAGAGAAATTCCGCCCCGCTAATAAACTAGGGTCATAAGAAGGTGCAGAAACCATCGTCAAAATCTCGCCAGTGGAAGGTTCAATGGCAACCACACTTCCAACCTTATGCATCATCAAACTGTCCGCATATTCTTGTAAGCGTATATCGATACTCGTGTAGAGATTTTTTCCTGCAACCGGATTAACATCAAGTTTTCCTTTTTTGTAATCTCCTTTTTCTACCCCATTACTATTCACCATGCGGTATTTTACCCCCCTTTGGCCACGTAAGACATCTTCATAATAGGACTCAATACCCGAAATTCCTACATAATCACCTTGTCGGTAATAATCATCCCGCTGGTCTTTCAGTGAATTCGGATTAATCTCTGCTACATATCCCAAGGCATTCGAAAACGCGATGGATTGATAGGTCCTAAAAGCGGTGGTCGTGATGGAAAAGCCCGGATAGTCAACCATGGCATCCTGTATACGTGCAAAATCTTCTTTGGAAAGGTGCTTTAAAAACAAGGATGGTTTCACCCGCGAATAGGCCCTTGCTTGTTTTGTTACCGTATCGAAATAGCCTCTTGTTACACCAAAGAGCTTACAAAATCGGTTCGTGTCTTGTACCACCGCCTTGCGAGGTGTAATATACACGTCGTAAACAGGTGTGTTATAAACGATCAATTTGCCATGACGGTCATAGACTTCCCCTCGAAAAGGAACTTGGATGATTTTACGAATCGCATTATTGTCAGCTGCCTTTTCATAGGTATCATCGATCAACTGCAGATAAAACAGCTTTCCGATGAACACCAGCCCGATGCTCACAAAAACAAGAAATAGAATTAATCGGCGACCTTCGAACACGCTAATGCGAGTTTAACGTAAAAAATAACAGCAATTTACGGAATATTTTGCGAATTATTTGGGGAGACTTTTGATCAATGCAAGCATCGCAAATGCAATGGATCCCAACGAAAATCCAAGCGTAAACCAAGGCGTATGTGTGTGGAAATATGCGTCTAAATAGCGACCTAGATAGACCCCTCCCAAAATTGTCACCAACATTTGAAATGCGGCTCCAATAAATCGCTGATATGATTGCATATTTTTAAAAATAATCCTTCGACCACACACTAAATTTATGGCTTTTTCATTTATATATATTGTAAATTTGAAAATTGTATGCGTCACATTTCATGATTCGGATTATTGCCCTTGTTTTGGTATTATTAGTTACCTGGAGCTGTTCTCAGCACAGCAGCAAACCTGCTGCCGTAACTTTCCATAATATCAATGCCAAATACAATGCCATTTGGCAAGCAGACCGACTTCTTTTTACCTTACACAAACAATTAGCCGACGAACGCATCGAAAACTACGCGAGCGAATTACCCATTATTGCTCCAGTGGATTCCACTTTTGGTATCTCGCACAAACTAGAAATTAGTAATTTAATTCGCAAGGCCTCTTTGGTCATCGACCGGCATCAAAACTCTGCCTATGTAGACGATGCTTACCTGCTCATAGCCGAAGGCCGCTTGCTGTTGAAAGACTACAAAAACGCGGTTGAGACGCTAAAATACATTAACACGATAGAACCCGATATTCGAACACAAAAAAGAGCGCTAACTTTATTATATCAAGTTTACTTAATACAAAACGATTTCGAATCCGCAGAAAAAGCAGAGACTTATTTAATCGAAAATGAATTAATTGGGACAGATTATTACTTGGCAAAGGCTTATGAACACCAACAAAAAGGTGAAATCAATGCGAGCATTAATTCCTTAAATCAAATTGCAGGCAAAGTTAGCAATCGATCAGAGCGTAGTCGTTTGTATTTTATTTTAGGGCAACTCAATGAACGAATCAATCAGCGCGCGCAAGCCCAAGAGGCGTATCAAACAAGCATGCGACAAAAGTCAAATTACGAATTGACACTTCGGGCTAATATTGCTAATAAATCGCTAGAGCAATCCATTCCTGCCTTAGAAAAAATGTTAGCTGATCCCAAAAATGAAGATCAACAAGCGGAAATTTATGTGGCGATTGGGAAGATTCACTTGGAACAAAAAAATTTAAACCAAGCAAAAGTGGCCTGGGAAAAAGCAACAAAAAACAATTCGAATCAAGGTGAATTATACGTTCAATTAGGCAATTTATTTGCGAATCAAATCAAGGACTATCCGAAAGCATCTGCTTATTTCGACTCCGCGGCAATAAGTTTGTCGAACAGTCACCCCGCTTACTTCAAAGTACAAAAATTAAAAAAAGAGTGGAATAAGTACGTTGAATTAGCAGGTATCATTACGCAGGAAGACTCCTTACAACAATTGGCAAAACTGTCACCCCAAGAACTGGAATCGATTTACAGAAAAAGTCAAGAAAAAAAGAATAATCGCAAGGATTCCATCGCCAAAATCAAAGCGCAGCCACAAAAAACATTAGTAACTTTCACAAGAAGACCCTCGAGTCCAGACCAACAAAGTTTTTATTTTTACAATGAACAAGCACGCCTCAAAGGAGAACAAGAGTTTAATATGAAATGGGGAATCCGAACGTTGGAGGATTTTTGGAATCGAAAAAACAAACAAACTGCCAGCCTAATGCCGAACGTAAATCAAACTACTGTCGCTACGGAGGGCACCCAATTAGTTAACACACAACTAAGTTCAGATTCCCTGAATAGCTGGCTAAATAGCATTCCTAGAACGGATGTTCAGCTACTTGCATCAAATAAAAAAAAGGAGCAAGCCCTGTTTGACATCGGCAAATTTTGTAAAACTCAAATGGGGAATAATGCACTTGCTCGACAGCATTTGAAACGCTTGCTAACGGAATTTCCATATTCAAGCTTTGAGGCGGAAGCACTCTATTTGAGCTATTTATGTTCCGAAAATAAGCAAGAAAAAGAATCATCACGAAGTGTTTTATTTGATCGTTTCCCGGATTCAATATTTAAACTTACCATCCTTAAATTAGAAACAGGAGCACTGTCAGACACCAAGGAGGAACAAGCGGAAAAGGCTTATGAATCTACTTATCTCTTATTCAAGTCCAACGGTTTTTCTGAGGCATTGGTCGCTTGCCAACAAATGCGCATCAATTTTCCCGGTAGCAAATCGGAAGATAAAATCGTATTTTTAAGTGCTTTATGCCAAGCTGGCTTGAAAAACATGTTTGAATACGAAAAAACTTTGAAACAATTTATTCAGCTATTCCCGTCAAGTCCATTAAAACCGGAAGCAGAAGCACGAATCAAAGCCATCCCTAAAAATAAATAACTATGTTTGAAGCTGGGAAATACGAGAAAATCATTCGATTCTTTTATCGATTCTTTATAGGTTCTACCCTCGGAATCATTCTATTAATCGTTGCAGTTAATTTCAATTTCCTTTGGTTATTCGGAGGCATGCCAAGTTTATACGAATTAGAGAATCCGAAGTCTCAAGTTGCCTCCTTAATCATTTCAGAGGATGGACAAGAAATTGGGAAATATTTTCGAGAAAACCGTAATCCCTTGGAATTTGAAGAATTGCCAGATAACATTGTCAATACGCTCATCTCGACAGAAGATGCACGATTTACCGCACACTCGGGGATTGATATTCGCTCCATGTTTAGGGTCGTATTTACCTTAGGAACTTCCGGCGGCGGGAGTACTATTTCACAGCAGTTGGCGAAAAATTTGTTTCATACGCGTTCAATGGAATTTGGTGAAGATGATCCTGTATACATGGGATTACTGATGAAAATTGATGGTGTTCGAACCGTTGTTGCCAAAGTAAAAGAATGGATTTTAGCTATCCGATTGGAGCGTCGCTATACGAAACAAGAAATCATGGCGATGTATTTGAACGAAGTGAGTTTTGGTAACAATGCCTACGGAATTCAAGTGGCTTGTCGGACCTATTTCCAAAAAGACCTAAAAGATGTCAGCTTAACGGAAGCTGCAACTTTAATTGGCCTACTTCAAAACCCCTCCCTGTACGACCCACGCGTTCGACCGGAACGGACCTTGGAACGGCGGAATGTTGTATTAGGTCAATTAGCCAAATACGAATTCATCACTGAAGAGGATTTACCAAAACTACAAGCGGAAGAACTAAACTTACATTACCGCGTGGAGAATCAAAACACAGGAGCGGCACCCTATTTTAGAGAAGCAATTCGCCAGCAAGTATTAGCAGCTATCAAAGAATTGAATCAAGATCGTCCGGAAGATCAGCAATTAAATCTCTATACAAGTGGGCTGCGCATATACACGAGTATTGATTCACGGATGCAAAAATATGCAGAGGAATCAGTCAAAGAGCACATGCGCGCAGAGCAGAAGCTTTTTTATGAACATTGGCGCGGAAGAAATCCATGGGTCAATGAGGAAATGAAAGAGATTAAAGGATTCTTGAAAGATGCCATGAGACGTACGCAACGCTATCGTGATTTGATGAGTGCCTATAATAATGACGAGTTTAAAGTTTGGGAGGAGTTACGACGCCCGATCAAAATGACGGTCTTCACTTGGGATGGCGACAAGGATACCACCTTAAGTCCGATGGATTCACTAAACTATTATAAACGCATATTGAATTGCGGAATGATGGCAATGGATCCTATGAATGGTCATGTAAAAGCTTGGATCGGTGGAATTAATTACAAATACTTCAAATTCGACCATATTTCGCAGAGTAAGCGCCAACCCGGCTCTACCTTTAAACCCTTCGTTTACGGCGCGGCTATAGAAAATGAAATCGTAACACCTTGCGATGAACTGGTGGATGAGCCTGTAACATTTGGTGAGGAAGATGGTTTGAGTGGCGGAACGTGGACGCCTCAAAACTCAGACGGGAAATATAGCTATCAAAGCATGAAGATGCGTCGAGCGATGGGATTATCCATCAACTCCATTTCGGCGAAATTGATGAAGCAATTAGGCCCCGATAAAATTGCTGAATTTGCCCATAAATGCGGGATTGAAAGTCCACTGCATGAGGTTCCCTCATTATGTTTAGGCGCGTCGGAAGTTTCACTTTTCGAGCAAGTTTCGGGGTATAGTACTCTGGCAAATGGCGGCGAAAAAATTGATCCTATTTTGGTATTACGAATTACCGACAAAGTGGGAAATGTATTGCGAGAATACTCTCCACCGGTGAAGGCAGCCATCAAACCAGAAACGGCCTATTTGATGACCTACATGTTGCAAGGTGCTGTACATGAACCTGGCGGAACTGCGGAAGGTTTGAAACGAACTTCCATTGTCGCTGGAAATGAAATCGGGGCCAAAACGGGAACCACATCAAACTACTCGGATGGCTGGTTCATGGGTGTCACACAAAAATTAGTTGCCGGTGTCTGGGTGGGCGGTGATGACCGAAGCATTCACTTCCGTAGTTTGGCGTTAGGACAAGGAGCCAAAATGGCCATGCCCGCCTACGCTAAATTCATGGAAAAAGTCTACGCAGATCAGTCGCTGGCGATTGAAGGATATCGAAAAATGCCCTTTATCAAACCAGAGAACTTTGCCTTCGACTTTAGTTGCAATGGCAGAGTGGCCGTTGACTCTTCAGCCATCATAGCTCCTTAATTATTGAGATGAAATCCATTGTATATATTTGCCTACTTAGTACCTTAATAATCAGTTGTCAGCAATCTCAAGAAGAGAAAGAAGAGGCAATTGCAAAGAAAACCTGTGGTTCCTGCCACAAATTTCCAGACCCGAGTCTCTTAGACAAAAAAACATGGGAGACAGGAGTTTTACCAGAGATGTCCTATCGATTAGGTTTAGGGAACCGCTTTGAATTAATGACACGTATTTCAGAGGAGCAATTTCAAAGCGCGATGCAGTTGAATACCTACCCCGAAACGCCAAGCATCACGCAAGAAGAATGGCAAGCCATTGTCAATTATTATACACGGAACGCACCGGTAAAAGCCATTCCTCAAAAGAAGAAAGAACCTATTTCAGTCGAGCCTTTGCATTTTGAGGTTAAAGAATACATTACCCCCAATGATCTCATTGCAGGAGTTACCTCCATTAAAATACACCCAACAAAACCAGAAGTATGGGTGGGCATGCGAACGCATCAAACTGTTATTTTAGATAAAAATCTAAAGGCGGGAAAACAAATAGCCACGCGTAGTGCCAACGTATCTACGCAGTTTGTTGGCGCCCGCACCTTCCTAACCGGCATAGGGAAAATGTATCCCAATGATCAAAAACTTGGAACTCTACACGAATTACAAGGCAATCAAGCTCAGGTCATATTAGATTCGCTTAAGCGTCCAGTTGATTTACAAGTCGCAGATCTCAACGAAGATGGGGTACAGGACTATGTGCTTTGTGAATATGGATTTGAACAAGGACAATTAATCTGGGTCGATGGCAAAAATAAAAGCATCCATCCCCTGAAAATACAGGCAGGAGCACGCAATGTCGTTATTCGGGACTTTACTGGGGAAGGGAAACCTGATATTATGGTATTAACGGCTCAGGCCCGCGAAGGAGTCTCGCTGTTTATCAACAAAGGCAAAGGCTTATTTATTGAAAAGCCGCTCCTGCAATTTGATGCCGTATTTGGCAGTAGTTACCTGGAAGTCGCCGACATGAATATGGACGGACATGCTGACATCCTCGTTTCAAATGGGGACAATGCCGACTATTCTTACTCGAAAAAAGCGTTTCATGGTGTTCACATTTACTTAAATGATGGTCGGAATAATTTCAAAGAATCGTACTTTTTCCCAGCTTATGGCGCTTCCAAAACTGTCGCACGCGACTTTGATCAAGATGGCGATCTAGACTTGGTAATGATTGCCTTTTTTGCGGAAAATGACAAAGGGAAAAATGAAGGATTTCTTTATTTCCAAAATTCAGGAAACATGACTTTCAAAGTTAGTAACCTAGGTGTTCCGGAGGGAGCACATTACATTGTAATGGATGCTGGCGACGTAGACAAAGATGGAGATTTGGATATTCTTTTAGGGAATTACCAATTTGGTAAAAGAAAACCAGGAGATAAAATACCTCCTGGCCTTCAAATGCATTACATCAAAAATCTATTGCATTAATTTGGCTCCCGCTGGAATGAATGCTTGAGATTGACTACTTTGACTTAAGTATGATGCCCCATATGTCCAAGCCATATTTTGCTTATGGCCTTTAAAGCTATAGGTAAAATTACCCGGTTTAACAGCTGCCTTTACATAAGACCCTTTCGGTTTAAAAACCTTCATGGCGCCTCTATTTTGTAATGCGACAAAGGCTAAATCATTACCAATTTGAATTCCTACGAATGCTTTGGCATCTCCAGGAACTAATATGCCAGATTTAACCACGTATTGAAATCCTTTAGGACCACCAAGTAAAACACCTCCGTTGGAGGCATCATAGCGCCCCATGGCTACTTCATTTCCATAATTGTTACCTACATAGACAATATCCAAATATCCATCTTGATTTACATCCAAGACTTGCATTCCATTGATAGCTGAAACCTGTGCCATGATAGGTAATTCATGTAACTCGAACTTGCCAGCGCCCTTATTCTCAATGTACATGGAAGCGTTTTCGGTTAGTGATAATTTACTCGCTTTCTTCTTTTCGGAATCATTCAAAAACGTTTCCTGTGTAACTTTTCCAAAATCCTTATAATATACGAAGCGAGGACGCGTGGAATTCATTTGTTTGTGGGTATCGTCTTTCCCAAACAATGGGGCTGAAATAGGTGTTCCTTCGGCGTTTTGAAAATAGACAAAAGGGAACACATCATACACCCCATTGCCATCTAAATCCCCATGCAATACCTCCACTGGTTGTTTTGACGAGGCACGTAGCAAGGTATTTTTGCCCATATTGCCCGCGACAAAATCCAGATCCCCATCTTGGTCGAAATCGGCCGTCGTAATGGAACCCCACAAGCCTAATGCAGGCTCGAGTCCCGTATTTGTCAATTTCTTCAAATGTCCACGTGTATTTTGATATATCTCAATCGGCATATATTCACCCGCAACAACCAAGTCTAGCCAACCGTCTTGATTGTAATCTGTCCAAACAGCATCACAGATCATGGCTTCTTGCAATAATTCCGGAGCCCATGCCTTTGTCGCATCTACATATTTGATATTTCCGGGTATTGATTCATTCCGTAACAATCGCGATATGGTACCTTTCGGATATTGAAAAGGCACATTCCGACCACTAACAAACAAATCTAAGTCACCATCATGGTCGACATCCGCTGCCCGAACAGCCGCATTACTTTCCGTGAATACAGGTAACGCAGTAGATTGAAAAGTGAAATTACCCTTGCCATCGTTCATGTAGACGACATCTTGAGAACTATTTGAACCTATTTTCTCCTCAGTTCCTCCGCGCGCGACATAAAGGTCTAAATCTCCATCTTGATCCATATCAACTAACAAGCTGCCTAAATCTTCTCCTAATTTTTTCGGAGCGTCATAAGCTCCTTCCAAATACTTCTTCGAAAACTTCCCATTTGCTTGTTGGAGATAGAATATCCCCGAATAAAATTTGGATCCACCCACAAACAAATCTTCCCGACCATCTCCATTAACATCCCCAACGGATGCTCCGGGTCCTAATTGAGACATTTTATGAGGTGTTGTACTTTGGAAATTAAAATCGATAAAATCCATTTCCTTGTGCAAGTCGGTCAATTGAACACGATCACTTACATCACTAAACAAGCTTGGATCTTGAGAAAACAAGGACTGGTATGGCAAGTTAGCTTTAGCGATGGAGGCTTTAATTGATTGGTTATTTCCAGGATTCGTAATTATCTGCATGGAATCATTTGGCCAAACAATTCGTAACTCTTTAATTTTCTGTTTAGCCCCAAGCCCGATATGAGCTACCGGTTCAACACTTGACAAATAACCTCGATAAGGATTATTCTCGTAGTAAAATTTGGTTCCATCAACAAAGATACCTTCGATTCGAGTTCCAAGTCCACCTTTATTCATCCCTCTTCCTTCAAAACTCACACGTAAATACCGACTTTTTTCCGGTGCTTCTTCCATCGTGTTGTTCCGGTATACAAAAGCTTCGTCGTTTATATTATTTACCACATAATCTAGGTCGCCATCGTTATCCAAGTCACCATAGGCGGCACCATTGGAGAATGATGGAACGGTAATCCCCCAAGCAGCACTAACGTCTTCAAACTTGAGGCCACCTTTATTTCTAAAGGCATAGTTTTTAACCTTAATGACTGGCATTTGCTCGAGTAAAACAGCATCGGAGGCTAACTGTTGTGCATCAGCTCGATAAGACATAAAATCGCGATCTGTAACATCGCGAGGGAAACCATTAGTTATTAATAAATCGCGGTATCCATCATTATCGAAATCAGCCAATGAAGGACACCAACTCCATTCTGTTTCGGAAACACCTGCCAATAGACTAACTTCTTGAAAAGGCAATGCCTGACCATCATCACTTTTCCCAGCATTAATTTGCAAGGTATTTCGCATATACTGATAGGTATAACCATATAAATCAGAATTCTGGTATGCTTGATAGCTATTCGGAGGAGCTAATTGTTTTTTGCGTTCATTATCTTTTGGCAACATATCCAGCGCTACAATATCTTGTAATCCGTCATTATTCACGTCAGCCACATCATTCCCCATAGCACTTAAACTCGTATGTTTAAAATACGCTTTTGCTTGATCGGTAAAGGTTCCGTCATGATTGTTTATATATAGAATATCATCTGACACATAATCATTGGTTACGTAGATATCAGGCCAATTATCTTGATTAATGTCGCAAATGTTGATACCTAATCCATACCCTTCGATGGTAATTCCAGCTTCCTTTGAAACATTCGTATAAACGGGATGCCCTTTTTCTTTGGACCAATCGTTGCGGTATAATCTGTCCGTATTCGGATAAGAACCATCCTTTACTTTTGCTCGGTATAGAGATGGGAATTGGTCAATTACATCTGTCAATACATACATGTCCAAATCACCGTCTCGGTCATAATCAAAAAAGGCTGTATGTTCACTGTGGCCCGCATCATTCACACCATAATCAGATCCCATTTCCTTGAACGTGGGTATTCCATGTTTAATCCCTTGATTGACAAAAAGCATATTTTCACGATCGAATATGGACGTTTTCATCGTAGCAGAAACATAAATATCCAATAAACCATCACCATTTATATCGACAACCGATACGCCTGAACACCAACGATTTTTTGTATCAATACCAGCAGATTTCGAAATATCTTCAAACTTCATTTGACCCTTATTCAGGTACAAAGATCCATTAGCTTGACTACCTGAAAAAAAGATATCGAGAAGCCCATCTTGATTAAAGTCACCCATCCCAACTCCACTACCATTGTAAAGGTATTCATACTTCAAAATATTTAAGGTATCGTTCTCAGTGATAGAATTTGAAAAATGAATACCAGTATCATCACCAGATAATTGCTCAAAAGTGGTTTTGCTTTTGCAGGATGACAAAAGGGCTAAAACGGTGAAAACAAATAAAAAATGCTTGGACATATAGATCGTAAACTTTGAACTACTAAAATAAAAAAAGGTGGGGACTTCTCCCCACCTTTTTAAAACTAAAATCAAACGATTAATAACCAGGATTTTGCTTCAATACTGAAGTACCTTGAATATCAATTTGTGCTTGAGGAATTGGTAACAATGCATCTGTATCTTGGTAAGATGCACCACCAAATTTCGTTACTAACCACTTAGATTCGTATTTCAAGTATGCATTCAATGTTTTGTTTGCAGCACCCCAACGAACTAAGTCGAAGAAACGATGACCTTCAGTCGCTAATTCTAATAAACGCTCCATGCGAACGATCTTACGAGCGCTTGCTTGATCGCCTAAAGTAGAATATGTAGAAATTACATAATTAGCTTCGTTAGCACCTGTTTTCGCGTTTTTCACAAATCCAGCAGGATTTGCAGCACGAGCACGAACACGATTGATGTAATCCAGTGCAGTCGCTAAGCTACCCGCTTCGATTTCAGCTTCAGCAGCCATCAACAATACGTCCGCAAAACGGATGATGTTGAAGTTCATTGTCGCATATCCACGAGTCCAAGAAGAACCATCAGTCAAGGTATTCTCTTGACGTTTGTAATAGATGTATTTCTTAGGTGAATAAGGACCAGCATAAGGCTGAGAACGAATCCAAGCAGCACCTGGATGTTCGATCCAGTCTAAGTATTGGATACCACGACGACCAATTGTATGGTCAATACGAGGATCTAATGGATCTGCATCCTCAGTAAA
>DKIP01000043.1 GCA_002454335.1 Cytophagaceae bacterium UBA6715
CCACGTGAATGATGTTTTCATCCTCGAAACAACGAACTACGTGAATGATTGCGTCCACTTCGCGAATATTCGCTAAGAATTTATTGCCAAGACCTGCACCTTGAGAAGCACCTTTCACCAAACCAGCGATATCCGTAAATTCAATCACAGTAGGTAAAATACGATTCGGCTTTACGAATTCAGCTAATACATTTAAGCGATTGTCCGGAACCGTTACGATACCCACATTAGGTTCAATGGTACAGAACGGGTAATTGGCCGCTTCCGCTTTGTTCGATGATATTGCACTAAATAAAGTTGATTTTCCTACGTTAGGTAAGCCAACAATTCCACAAGTTAATCCCATATATAAATTTAATAAGCTACAAAAATACGGCTAAAAATGAAAAAAGCCTCCGATTTCTCAGAGGCTTTTCAAAAATAATCGAATAACTTATTCCCACTTTAGATCAGTCCCACCAAATTCGTCTTCGTCGCGGTTAAACTGAGTAAAATCCACATCAGGCATCAATTCGGTTTTCACATGATTAACAGCTTCATTTAGGCCTTCTACAAATTTGTCAAAGTCTTCTTTGTACAGGAACATTTTATGTTTTTCATACACAAACCCATCTTCCTTTTGGTGACGACGGCTTTCTGTGATGGTAATGTAATAATCTTGTGAACGTGTAGATTTTACATCAAAAAAATAAGTTCTTTTACCTGCTCGGATTCGTTTGGAAAACAATTCTTCTCTATCTCTTTCTTCCACTGTTAAAGTAAATTAGGTTTGACAATGTGTAAATCTACTATTAATTCTTATTCACTCAAAAATATTGCAGGGAATTTCAATTCCTACTTCAAGAAATTCTTGCATTATTTTGATAATATTTTTAATTCCCACAATAAAAGTCAACCTTTGACGGGAAAATTGAAGTTCAAACATGCGTTACCTTATCCCCATAATCCTTATAATCAGCTGTCTGAGTCCCTTTGAAGGGTATTCTCAGGAACTTGGTGATGAAAGTTATGGCATCGCATCTTTCTATTCTAAATCCTTTTATAATAAGCGTACGGCCAACCAAGAATTTTTACGCAAAACAGAATACACGGCTGCTCACCGATTGTTTCCGTTTAATACCTTAGTCGAGGTAACCAACATCTACAACAAAAAAAGTGTGGTTGTTCGTATTAATGATCGGGGGCCCTATAAACGAGGAAGAATCATCGATTTAACGGAAGCGGCGGCAAAAAAAATAAATCTTCGAAAAGTGGGTTTAGCCAAAGTGAAGATTAAAATCATTGGGTTTGAAAATGAGCTGATGCTCATACCTTACCACCAATTAGAATTAGAAACTACGCCGAAGTTCAGTAAAAAATTCTATCAAAAAACGCGTCTTAAATACAAAAAGAAATATCGCATTAAGCCTCGAATCAAGCATAAACGCTTCCTAAAAAAAGGTAAAAAACCGAAAAGCAAACTGCGTATACAACGATAATTACTTTCGTTTGCCTTCATAAAACTTCAAGAAGTCTTGAATCTTATCGACAGGAATTCTTTTCCCAATGATATTTTTTGATTTATCTAAGATATAAACAACTGGCGTGGAATAAGCGTCAAAAGTCTTTTGGAAATCGGTATAGTATTCTTCCTTCCCCGTTTTCGCGTTGATGTGAATATCAATACCATTTTTCCAGTTTTGAATCTTAAACTCCTCGATAAACTTTTTCCACATCACTTTATCACGCACCAAACAAGCGGCTAATACGGCAATGTTTTTAGATTTGAAATAAGCATCTTGTTTCAACAACTTAGGCGTTTCTTCTTTGCAATGGCTACAATCTGGATCGTAAATAAAGAGAATCGTATAATTCGCCTGTATCGATGACGTAGTTAACAATTTTCCTGAAGGATCTGTTAAAAACATTTCAGGAATACGCTTCCCGACTAATAAGGGTTTAATAATCGCAATTCGTTCTTTCATCTTTCGAATGGTCGTCGTATCCCACATATGCGGTTCCCCGATGTAATATTTCTCAGCTAAATGAACGAAGGCACCATCCGTCCCTACCACATTATGGTTCTCATAAGTACTTGCAATTTTATAAACCACGTATTTACGCATAGCTGGATTCCTTATCCCAAGCAATAGTCGATCTGCATCTTTAGCAATAGAATCCGATTCTTGTACAACCAAATCTTCGAAATACTTATCAATTTTCTTTTGTAAGAAAGGGGTTCTAATAAATCGCTCGTCATTCAAGTCCACATGGTCGAAATAGTGCTTTTTGTAATACGTATACTGAAATTTAAATAAGTCACTACTATCCTTAGCGCTTTTCACCGGTTTGGTGTAAGCTGGAATTTCGGGCTCTAAACTCGCATTAATCAATTTAGACACAAATAAATTTGAGTGATCCTTTATCCACTTCTTTTGAAGCGTAGCCATTTCAGTCCGAATTTGCTCCGGTTTTTGCTTCGATTGCAAACTCAAATAGGCTGCCTTCATATCCCGCTGAAACGCATAAAAAGCTTCATTCTCTGGACTTTGATTTACCTTCATTTGACCCACTACATCAGCCGTATCAGTTTCGAACGAAAAATGTGCATTACCAATGACTAAATCAAAATACTTATTATTGTTAAACGAAACTAAATATAATCCTTCATCCAACTTCTCATTGCCTTGAAATAGAAAATTGCCATCCTGATCCACTTGCGCCGTATCTTTAATGACTTGTTGGTTTGCACCAAAGTAATGAGCCAAATACACCTCTGTATTTTGCAAACCCTTGATTTTACCTTTGATTTCAAAAGCAGAATCTTGTGCTTGAACACAATAGAATCCCGTAAAAAGAAGCGATAATAATGAGAGGACTTTCATAAATTTTAGGCTAATTTTAATATTCTTAATTTCAAAAATACAATGTTTTTCACGCTATCTAAAATTATTGATTTTATACTTTTACCAATAACTTGGTTAATTGCGTTAACATGCCTCACGATGTTTAACAAAAAGGTTAAATTTAAAAGAGTGGCGGGATTTTGTCTATTAGGTATTTTGATCTTGGGAAGCAATACATGGGTCGTTAACAAACTCTTTTCTGCCTATGAATTACCACAAATCCAGACAAAAGGACATTATTCCTTAGCCATAATTTTGGGCGGAGGGATGATTCGGGCCAATCAGGAAGATAAAAGTCGAATTAATGTAGGCGAGAGCGCAGATCGTTTCCTGCAGCCTGCACTACTCTACAAAGCAGGCAAAGTGGATCAAATTCTAATTACAGGAGGCAATACGTCCATCGGCAGCCTTAAAATCGACCAAAGCAATGAAACGATGCAAGTGAAAAGGCTTTTGGTAGCATTAGGAATCCCTGAAACAAAAATTTTGGTAGAAAACCAGGCTCGTAATACACACGAAAATGCAAAATTCAGCAGGCGATTGATTGATTCATTACAGATTCAGGGCCCCATACTATTGGTCACCTCTGCCTTCCACATGCGGAGAGCATCTGCATGTTTTACCAAAGAGGGGTTACATTGCATCCCTTACGTGGTAGACAGCAAAAAAAAGGACACCGATTTAGGTGTCCTTGAATATATTGTTCCTTCCGAGAAAGAATTGTATAAGCTATCTTATCTATTGCGTGAAATGTTTGGCTTCATCATTTACCGCATAGTAGGATATGCCTAGGTAGATAAAATTTCAACCATACGTATCAAATCTTCCGATACAGGTTTCTTCTTCGTGATCGTATCGTGAAAAGGTGTATATACCAACTGGTTATTAATTACACCCGCCATCACATTTTTTTCGCCACGTAACAAGCCTTCTAAAGCTCCTAAACCTAATCGAGACGCTAAAATACGGTCATAGGCAGTAGGAATACCTCCCCGTTGGATGTGGCCTAAAGTTGTCACTCGAATATCAATTTTATTGCCCATTTTCTCTCGAATCTTGTTAGCAACAATTTGCGCATTCCCTTCCTCATCTCCTTCAGCAACTACAACAATCGATGATGATTTTTGCTTCGCAAAACCATTATTCAAAATCGTAACAATTTCATCTACTGGCGTTAAATTTTCAGGAATCATTAAGGCTTCTGCCCCACCTGCAATACCGCACTGCACGGCAATATAACCTGAATCACGCCCCATTACCTCGATAAAGAATACACGATCATGTGAATCTGCTGTATCACGAATCTTATCGATTGCATCTAATGCCGTATTCACCGCCGTATCATAACCGATCGTGTAATCGGTTCCGTATAAATCGTTGTCGATGGTACCTGGAGCACCTACCGTAGGTATTTTAAATTCATTAAAGAAGATCTCAGCACCTGTAAAAGTTCCATTTCCCCCAATCGCCACGAGGCCTTCAATCCCTAACTCTTGTAATTTATCATAGGCTTTTTGACGGCCTTCTGATGTCATAAATTCTTTGGAACGAGCAGATTTTAAAATCGTTCCACCACGTTGAATAATATTGCTAACGGACTGTGAATTTAACGGGATAATATCCCCTTTGATCATTCCATTGTATCCGCGAATAATTCCATAAACTTCTACTCCATGATAGGCAGCACCACGCACAATTGCACGAATACACGCATTCATTCCGGGAGCGTCACCACCTGAGGTAAATACAGCTATTTTCTTCATCAATCTATTTTTAAATACATGTTACCATGAAAATCTATCAAAAATACGATAATAATCGTTCAATACACAAAAATAGCCTAGATTTTGAATCGATTTTTTATAAAATTCATCTATAAAGTTTTGTAATTTGCATGAATTAAAAAATGATGAATATGTCTAAAACAGCTAACGAATTCTTATATAGTTATTTAAACAATGCTTCGCCAACAGGCTTTGAATCTTCAGGCCAACAAATTTGGTTGGACTACCTTAAACCTTACATCGACGAAAAAATTATTGATACGTATGGTACCGCTGTTGGTGTTATCAATCCCGGACAACCCTATAAAGTAGTCATTGAAGCGCATGCTGATGAAATATCTTGGTTCGTAAATTACATTGATGACAATGGATATTTGTTTCTTCGTCGGAACGGTGGATCAGATGCCTTAATCGCACCTTCCATGCGCGCAAATATTCATACCAAAGAAAAAATCGTAAAAGGAATTTTCGGTTGGCCTGCTATCCATGTGCGCGATCTTGCCAAAGACAAAGCTCCATCCATAGATGATATCTTCATCGACTGCGGTGCAGCAAACAAAAAGGAAGTGGAAGAAATGGGGATTCACGTGGGAACGGTTGTTACCTTTGAAGATGGCCTTACCGAATTAAATAACAAGTATTTAGTGGGTCGTGCATTAGACAACCGCATCGGAGGCTACATGATTGCGCAAGTAGCTCGCAAATTGAAAGAGAATAACATTCAATTGCCTTTCACACTTTATGTGGTTAACTCAGTACAAGAAGAAATTGGATTACGCGGCGCGGAAATGATTGTTCGCCGATTAAAACCGGATTTGGCATTCATTACGGATGTGACACATGATACGCAATCGCCCATGTACAACAAGAAAACCCAAGGTGACATGTCTTGTGGTAAAGGTCCAGTCATTTGCTATGGTCCTGCCGTACAAAACAATGTGCGTGATTTCATCATCGATGTGGCAAAAGAAAACAACATCGATTTCCAGCGCCAAGCAGTTTCACGTTCCACAGGAACAGATACAGATTCCTTCGCTTATGCAACAGAAGGTGTCGCATCAGCCTTGATATCTCTCCCTTTAAAATACATGCACACCACCGTGGAAACCATTGCCAAAAGCGATATGGAAGCAGTGATTGAGTTGATCTATCAATCGCTGTTGAAGGTGAAGGGAAATGAGGATTGGAGGTATTTTAGTTAGTCGCTAGTCCCTAGTCGCTAGTCGTTAGTCAAATATTTATTATTGGAGTTTAAATTGGCTTTACACGAATTCAATCTTAATTTGATGTTCTTATATTATAAAAGCAACTAACGACTAACGCTAGCGACAAGCTACTTGTGACTAGCGACTAATTTAA
>DKIP01000093.1 GCA_002454335.1 Cytophagaceae bacterium UBA6715
GTTTTTTGTCCAAAAAAATCATTGAATTTGTCTAAAATTTCTACTTGGAATGTATTTGTTCCCTTTTGGGAAATGGGAACATTTCATGCGCTCTCATGTGCGGGCATCGCTAATTTATTATGTAGGTTCGAGCTCATTCTTTTAACTATATAAATTCTATTACAATGAAAAAAATCATGTTGATGATGGCCGTTTCCTTGGCCTTATTTTCTTGCGGTCAAAAGCAAGGCGAAACAGCTAAGACTGCTGAAGCAAGTGCAGATTCTTTGGGTGGAACGTTAACCACTTTAGATGAGAAAACAAAAGCTATCCAAGCGCAAATTAAGGCTTATCAAACTAAGGACTCTACGTATAAAGGCGAAGAATTAGCCGAGAACATTCAAGTATATTATCCTAGCGATACGACAGCTGATTTGGTAGGAAAAAAGGCCTATTTGGCCGACTTTTTTTCCAATCAAAACTTATGGGAGAATTCAAATTTCGGAAGTTTACGTGTAGCTACTTTGACTTTGAACAATGGAGAAGTTTGGACGAATGTTTGGGGAATATTTACGGCCAAGGGTAAATACAGTGGTAAAGATATTTTAATTCCTGTGCATCAAGCTTTGCTTTGGGTAAACGATAAGGAGACGAAGGAAATTCATTTTTATGATACTAAACTTATCATGGATGAATTAGCTGCAAAAGCTGCTGCTGAAAAGAAATAGTTGTTTAGCTCCTTAATTTGATGGGAGGCATTTGCCTCCCTTTTTTTTGCTTTGAATATTGGACAATCTTGGTCGAATTCTAGACAAAGTTCGTGTTATCTTTTGATGTGAACAGCATTGAAATTTGAAACTTGGAGTATTGTTTTATCACTTTAAATTTATCTCCCATGAAAAAAATTACACTGAGTTTTTTGACCATTTTATTTGCTTTTCAAATGGTCGCACAGACCGCCGAAAAGACTTATTTTCTTTTGAATGAAAGTCGAGTGTTAGATATCGATATCTACAAGAAAAATTATCCTGCTATTCGCAACTGGTGGTTGGAAGCGACCAAGGGGATTTCCTATAATTTTGCGGCGCATACTGCTGAATCAGGAAGAACCTATGGTATGGTTTTTGTTCGAGGAGATGAAAATTTAGGAAAATATGTAGGGCAGCGGGTGGCATTGTCAAACAAGGTGGCTGTCGCATTAAAAGCAATAACGGATGAAAATACCGCTAATCGGTCACAGGCAATTCAGCGATCCATTTGGGAGCAAGTGCCTAGTATTTCTGTGATGGATTCAGATTTCAAAATAGAGAATTTCGATTTTCGTAAGATTCAAATTTTTACCGTTCCCTTTGATAAAATTGCAGAATACGAAAAATTGATCGAACAATCCAATGCCGAGGATAAAGCGATTGGGATTAGCTACAACTATATCATGTACAAAGCCGTAGATGGTTACCCAAATAATACTTACATGATGATATTGCCAGATAAGTCCCGATTGGATTATTATACTCACCAAGATGAAAGGAATGCGAAACGAAAGGGGAATATGAAATTAGCCGCTCTCAATAAGCGCGCAAGTCAATTAAGAACCATCATTCGGTTTGATCATTTGAATCGGGTGCCTGTTAATTAAGTTGGTAAGGTAATGCTAAAAAAAGCCTCTTGTTTAAGAGGCTTTTTTGCAAAATTAAAAAACTGTTGAGTTTTTTATTTCCCAGCTGAGTCTGAATTCTAGATATCGCGCACAACGAGAAGTTTTCCATCGATGCGCTTAAAGATGCTTATGTATTTTCCTTTTTCCAATGGACTTCCGTCTGGAAGATAATGCTGATAAGTTCCTGAACAAGTCAGCGTGCTATCGTTTCCAAATGCATCTGTTGTGACTAAGTCTGTCGATCCAATAAACTTAAATGGCTCGACTACACTTGATTGAATAGTTGATCGACCTTGAATTTCCGTTGAATTGGGTACCATGCGAATGGCATCTTCTGAATATAAATTGGCGAAGGCTACGGAGTCTTTATTTTTTACCGCTGTTTCAAATTGCTCTTGCCAAGATTCAATGTCTTTTTTCGCAGCTTCCGAATCAAAGGCGACTTTATTGGCTGTTTTGTTTTCACAAGAGGAGATTAAGAGTACTCCGCAAAAAATGGGTAAGATGAGTTTTTTCATAAATTAAGTTGTTTAAATAACACAATGATTTTGTTTCGTTAAATTATTGCAAATACCTCGTCGTTGGCCGAGCGATGCTTTTTATTTTGTTCCCAAATGTGAAAAATGGCACAGATTGCCACAGTCCCGCATCCTATTTATTGAGTTTTTAGTAATAATTTTTCAAAATGAAAATTCAATTAATTGGCTTATTTGTTGTTATTTCTTTTGTTGCTGCATTCGGCCAAGAGGGCTCTTTTATTAAGAGTAAGGATCAAACGGATATTTTTATTGAAGAAAAAGGCACAGGAACCCCAGTGGTCTTATTAACGGGTGGGCCGGGTTTAAATCCTTTTTATGTGTATCCTGTTCACGAAATGTTAAGTAAGAAGTATCGTTCGATAATATTACATCAACGGGGTACTGGAAAAACGTTGATGTCGAAAATTGATTCAACAACCCTTTCGTTGGACAAATACCTTGAAGATTTAGAAGCTTTGCGCAATCATTTACAGGTGAAAAAAATGATCTTAATTGGTCAATCTTGGGGTGGCATGTTATCGATGGAATACTGCTCACGATTCCCAGGACAAGTAGAGAAATTAGTTCTCGTGGGTTCGGGTAGTCCAAGTATGAATATACTTAATTATTTTTCTGACAACATGCAAATGAGACTTCGACCTGAAGATTTGTCGGAACAATCGGGTATGAAGCGCAACTGGCTAGGCTATTTTTTTGATCGAGAAGCTGGTTTGGCATCTAGAGCAGCCATTGATTTTGCAAAGATTAGTGGGCAGCCTGGAATTAATTCAATCATGCTAGCTGATTATGCGGCGAAGGAGAAACAGCGTTTGGCCAACTTGGTCAAATATAAGGGGCCTGCTTTTGTCATTCAAGGATATCAAGATCCAGCAGGGTTCGCTGCCTTTGAGATCAAATCTGTGATTCCTCAGGCGGAGTTATTATTTATAAAACAAAGCGGCCATTTGCCTTGGTATGAAAAAGAAAGCACACAAAAACAATTTTATGCGTATTTATTGAAGGCATTGGAGAATTAATTATTAAACATGTCATTTAAAATTTAAAAATAAATAAACTATGAAAAAAGTCGTATTATCTATTCTGACAGCTGCAACGATGCTTGCATGTACAGAGGCAAAAAAAGAAGAAACAGCAAATGCCATTGTACACATTTACAAACCTACTTACACGGATAACTTTAAAATGGGTGATCCTAATAATGCTTTACTTGCAGAGAAGTTTCACCAGGACCTGTTTGCTCAAGATTATCAAAAGGCCGGAGAAATTATGGCAGATACCGCGGAATTTCATAATGAAGATGGGACTACGATCAAAGGGAAAGCGGCTATTCTCGATTTTATGCAAAAGAGTTTTGCGCAGGTAAAATTTAAGAATTATGAAATCGTTGCCATTATTCCTACGGTAGGCGAAAATGGTCATCAGTGGGTGAATATCTGGGATAAAGCTGATGTGGAAACGCCCGATGGGAAGACACAAAAATTGGCTTGGGTGGATTCTTTCCGATTTGAAAATGGGAAAGTGGTGAGGTTTGATGGATTTGTCAAAGCCATCAAAGAATAAATTATTAAAAGCCTCCTAGCGATAGGGGGCTTTTTTTAATCGTAAATTAATGGGCTAATTCCTCCTGAATCAACGCGATTAGCTCTTGGGCTTTCTGCTGCTGCGCTTTCGCCATTCGTTCATAATGGGCGATGTAGCCTGTCATAATATTAACATAGTTGGCATATTCGAAAAATACATTCTTATCCGATGTGAGAAATACACTCCCTGTTTGATTTTTAATTGTGGCTAATTTTCGTTTGTCAAATGAAGATTTAAGATCTTTCGTGAAAACGCTGATGTGTAGAAGTCGATTTTGAATTCGATGTACATTTGCAGCACGTTCAATGATCTCATCAAGTTGCACTTGCATCGTTATTTTTCCTTTCTCATAGTCGGAGATTTTACGCACAATACTTTCATTTTGAATAAGTCTGAACCCACCCGCATTTCGCAATTGATCAATGGTACCCGTAGAAAAATCAATATTATAAACGCGAGAAATTATTATTTCGCTCGAAGCGTATAACGTATCAATATCCTGCATGCTCAGGGTAGGTTTATAGATTACATCGCTTATCTTGTTTCCTGCGGATACGATATCCTCCATTTTTGCATTTTTTATATCCACCTCTTTCAAGTCGGATTGTAGGTCGATCAACATACTATTCAGGTAGTCATGTTCCTTGTGTCTTTCAGCTCGGTATTCGAGGTAATATTCTGACATGAATCCTAAAAAGACGGCGAAGAATAACATTAAAAACTCTTGAAGGTATTCTTTCCAGGATTTAGGGTGGTGCGTATGGTGATGAACTTCCATGGATTTTGGGTATGAGTTTTTTTTTGAATTTATTCATTTTTATTGATTGGGCCAAAGCTACTCGAGCACTCGTCGCATTTTATGATATATCGGAATCTCTTTTAGCACATTTTATCTATCTTTAAATCTTACCTACATCAGCACCATGAAAAAAATCACGTTATTTTTCCTATTCGTAAGTCAGTTTGTTTTTGCTCAAGTCCCAAGTCCTAAATCGCATTTTGGTTTTTCCATTGGCGATAATTATCACTTAGCCACCTATACGCAAACTGAGGCTTATTTACTGAAAGTCGCGAAAGCTTCCTCTCGGGTCAAACTACAATCCATCGGTAAAACGGAAGAGGGAAGAAACCAATACATGGTCATCGTTTCTGATCCGAAAAACATCAAGAATCTAGCAAAATACAAAGCCATCTCACAACGTCTTGCGCGGGCAGAAGACCTCAGCGAATCAGAAGCCAAAGCTTTGGCCAAAGAGGGTAAAGCCGTTGTTTGGATTGATGGCGGATTGCATGCGACAGAAACAGTAGGTATTCACCAATGGATTGAATCCATTTATCAATTCATCACTCGAAACGATGAGGAAACCAAACGTATTTTGGCAAATACCATAATTCTCTTTGTACATGCGAACCCGGATGGACAGGAGTTGGTCTCCAACTGGTATATGCGTCAAAAAGATACCCTCAAGCGTTCAACGGAATTTTTGCCTCGTTTGTATGAAAAATACATCGGGCATGATAATAACCGGGATTTCTACATGATGAATATGAGCGAGTCGGCGAATATGGCACGCCAACAATACATCGAATGGATGCCGCAGATACTTTATAATCACCATCAAACAGGTCCGGAAGGTACTGTGGTGGCGGGTCCTCCGTACCGTGATCCCTTTAATTATGTCTATGATCCTTTGTTGGTGACCGGAATAGATGCGCTGGGGGCAGCCATGAGCTCGCGCTTAAACGCGGAGGGGAAACCGGGTTATACGATGAAGTCGGGATCCGTCTATTCCACCTGGTGGAATGGAGGTCTTCGCACCACCGCTTATTACCACAACATCATTGGACTACTGACAGAAATTATTGGTAGCCCGACGCCACAGAATATCCCATTGGTGCCGAATCGGTTAATCCCAAATTCGGCAACGCCTTTCCCAATTACACCTCGCAAATGGTTTTTCAAAAACTCTATTGATTATTCATTGTCGCTCAACTATGCCGTGTTGAATTACGCAACGCGTTACCGGGAAGAAGTATTGATGAATATTTACAAGATGGGGCGGAAGTCGATTGAATTAGGTTCCCAGGATTATTGGACTCTTTCGCCCAATAAGGTCGAGCAATTAACGAGCATCGCTGGAAATAAAATAAAAACGAAGAGCGATAGTTTATTTGCCGTGGTCTATAAGAATCCGGCCACCCGTGATGCGCGGGCTTACATCCTAACAGCTGATCAATCCACGACGCAATATGCTTTCGTGAATATCCTGATTAAGAGTGGAATTCGAGTGGAGCGCGCGACGAAGGATTTTGTCGTCAATGGAAAGAGCTATCCGAAGGGTTCCTATGTAGTCAAAACGAATCAGGCATTTCGTCCACATGTGATTGATATGTTTGAGCCACAGGATCATCCCAACGATTTTCAATATCCGGGTGGTCCGCCGGTGAGGCCCTATGATTCGGCGGGATGGACGCCAGCCTTTACGATGGGGATTCAGTTTGATCGGATATTGACCGACTTGCAGGCTCCGCTCGAGACCATCCCTTATGGTCAGCTTCAACAAGCAAGTCCCGTGTTTGAGACTGGGAATTATTATACATTCCCCATTTCGGATAATGCCTCATTTACGCTATTGAATGATCTTTTGAAAGCAGGAATTGAAGTTACGAAAACCAAGGAATCTTTCTGGCTTAAACATAGCACCGCTGCTGCTGCTATTCTTGCCAAAGCAACGGTGAAAATTTCAGCCTTCGCAAACATGCCTCAGCAAGCATCGAAAAAATTGGGTGCAAAGCGGATCGGATTATGGGATGTCTATGGCGGGTCCATGCCTTCGGGTTGGTTGCGTTGGATTTTAGAACAACATCATTTTGACTTTAATCTTGTATATGCCAAAGAGATCGACCAAGGAAATCTTCGTGCCAAATACGACGCGCTTATCTTTGTTAGTCGGGCAATTCCAGGCCTAAAACCTGAAACCTCAAGCGAGTATACACCTAAGGAGCCTATAGAGGCCGACATTCCGGACGAATATCGCCCAACTTTAGGAAAGATAACAGTAGCTAAATCCATTCCCGCTTTACGTGCATTCTTGGAAGCTGGTGGCGATATTATTACCATCGGTTCTAGTTCAAATCTTGCCTATCATCTGAATTTACCGGTGAAGAATGCTTTGGTGGAAGTAGTAGCTGGAAAGGAACGTGATTTGCCGGGTGAGAAATTTTACATTCCAGGAAGTGTGATGCAGGTTGCGGTGGATGATTCAGTGGAGGCAAACTGGGGGATGACGTCCAAAGCGGATGTATATTTCAGTGCGAGTCCGGTATTTCATTTGTCTGCGGAGGCGATTGCACACGGGGAATTGATTCCATTGGCCTGGTATGCTTCCGATAAAACCTTACGGAGTGGATGGGCTTTTGGGCAGACCTATTTGGAAGATGGCATTGCGGCCTTTCAGGCGAAAGTAGGTGAAGGTAATTTGTTTGTTTATGGTCCTGAGGTCACTTTTAGAGCCCAAACACACAGTACGTTTAAGATGGTTTTTAATCAATTGTACGAGAGTCGGTAAGTTCTCCTAAACCAAATGCTATGAAAAAATATCAGCTAGGTATAATAGTAATGTACTCGGTTTTGCTGTTTTGGGCTTGTTCGAGTTCGACGATCCCATCGGGAGCAAAGGCTGTCACGCATTTCGACAAAACGAAGTATTTGGGGACTTGGTATGAAGTCGCTCGCTTGGATTTTTATTTTGAACGGAATTTGGTCAATACAACGGCCAATTATTCGTTGAATGAAGATGGGAGTATCAAGGTTGTCAATCGGGGGTATGAACCCTATAATAAAGAATGGAAGGAGTCTACGGGCAAAGCCAAGTTTGTGGGGCCGGAGGACGTCGGGATGTTGAAGGTATCGTTTTTCGGTCCTTTTTATGGCGGATATAATGTGATTGCCTTGGACTCGAATTATCAATATGCTTTAGTAGCTGGAGAGAATTTATCGTATTTGTGGATATTATCGAGGCAAAAATCGATCCCTGATGCGGTTCGAAAGCAGTATCTTGAGCTAGCGAAGGGGATAGGGTATAGGACGGAGGAGATGATATGGTTGTATCCGAGTAAAGAAAAACCTCTCTAAACAAAAAAACCACCTCGTTTGAGGTGGTTTCTGTGGTCCCACTAG
>DKIP01000056.1 GCA_002454335.1 Cytophagaceae bacterium UBA6715
GCTGCCGATTTATCAACAATTGATAAACCGATACATCGTCCCATGATGAATTTATCTTTTACAAACTCCATTACCTTTAAAGATAAAATCATTGTATCGCCCGACTTGTTCTACGTATCTGGTCTATACAGCTTTGAAAAGTCATTGACTCCGAAGGCAGAAAAAATGGATGACATTATCGATTTAAACTTGAAAGTTAATTACTTGATCACGAAGAAATTCAACATTTCCGTGAGCGCAAATAACTTATTAGGTAAAAACTACCAGCGTTATCTGAACTATATTAGCCAGGGACTTAATTATACAGTAGGGGTTGCTTATTCGTTTTAATCATAACAACAATGAATCCGATGATCGCATTTATTGAGAATTTGCTTTATACACACGATTGTGTGATAATCCCAAATTTTGGAGGTTTTGTGCTGAATACGCAAGATTTTCAATTGGATGATGCGCAGGTAATTCATCCTAAATCTAAGTGGGTTGCGTTCAATGAACGCCTACGATCAGATGACGGTTTAATTGCTACGAGTTGGGCAAAGGAAAAAGGAATTAGTCAAAAACAAGCTTTCACTGCCGTTCATAAATTCGCTGAAACTTTATCTTCTCAAATTAAAGTTGATAAGCAATTTCAGTTTGGGAATATTGGGACTTTCCATTTGAGCAAGTCAGGTAGATTGCAATTTGAACCGATTCAAGCGATCAATTTTGATTTAAATCAGTATGGCTTAACAGCTGTTTCTATTGGACAGATTAAAAAGAAACCCGTATTACAAGAAACCCCTGTGGAGAAGTCGGCGGTTGATATGCCAACAATCCAACCTGCACCTAAACGTACTCGGCAGCATCAATTTTACACTTATGTGTTATTAGCATTTCTATTCGGAGGAGTTGCAGCTTATTTTTTGACAGAACCTAACTCGCGCTATGTAAATAGTTCGTTTAGTCCCTTGACTATTCGGATAAAGAAAACAAAGCCAGCAGCTCCTGCTAGAATAGCAATCTCTGAAGCTCCCCAAAAAGAACCCGTAGTAGCGGCTGTTCAGGAAGAAATTTCGGAGCCTGTTTCAGGTGGGATATTTTTGGTGGCCGGTAGTTTTAAAACCGAAGCAAAAGCGGCGACCTGCCAGGCGGAACTTGTAGCCAAAGGTTTTGAAAATGTGCAAATTATTGAGAAACAAGCAGGTGAGGGGCATTACCGCGTGAGTGTAGGAGAAGTGGCAGATTTTGATGCAGGTTATGCAGCGGCAGCACGCTTGAAGGCAGAAAAAAAATTAGATATTTGGGTTTACAAAAGATAAGATATGAGCATCAGCTATTCACAAAAAGAATTTGAAAAAAAGAATCAACGTAAAGCATTCGTCATCACGTTGCTGATAAATGCCGTTTTGTTTCTTTTGATTTGGCAGGTTCAAATTTGGAACGAATCCCCCACACCTAAAATTCCAAGTATGGAAGATGGAAATGCAGGTGAAATTACATTCGAGCAGGAACCACCTGCACCTGAGTCTCAATCCCAACAAGAAATTACACAGACAACTGAGGCTGAGCAAGCTAACACAGTTCCACCATTGACAAGTACCGTGGAGAGCCCTGTAACTGTGAAACAAAGTCCACCTGCCGTAGCCAAAGAAGAAAAAGAAGCCGAACCTGTTGTAGATTTGAATTTAACGATGGGCAAACGTTCTCCACGGGCTTCAACGGGAGGCAGTGGAACAGGTTCAGGCTCAGGATTAGGAGCAGGTAAGGGGAACGGAACAGGCATCGGAGGTGGTGGAAACGGCAATGGTTCAGGCGCTGGTAGTGGAGAAGGCAAAATTGCACAAGATTGGACATTCGATACCAAATCGTTGAATGGCATTGATAATGGTTCTGAAACAGGTGAAATCACCTTCTTTATTCGCATTAATGAAAAAGGTAATGTAACAGAGATCCGTATTGATCGCACCAACGTGAAATTATCGTTAGCTGAGCGCTATAAAAAATTGATTAAAAACGCACGTTTTTATCCAAAGAGTGACGGTATTAGTCGGGGAGCCAGTGGATTTAAAACGATTAAAATTGTGCCTACCAACTAATTATGACCCGTTTTGAAGAAGTCATCAACTTCTTGTATGCTCAGTTACCGGTTTTTCATCGGGAGGGGAAAAAAGCTTACAAACCTGGTTTAGGTAATATTGAGAGCCTTTCGGCCCAATTAGGCAATCCACATGAGGCATTCAAGTCGCTGCATATTGCGGGTACAAATGGCAAGGGGAGCAGTTCTCATTTTATGGCGTCCATTTTGCAGGAACATGGCTATAAAGTAGGACTTTACACATCTCCACACCTTAAATCCTTTACCGAACGAATAAAGATCAATGGACAAGAAATTGATAAACAATGGATTATCGATTTTTTTGACAAATACCAGCCCTTATTGAATTCTATCCATCCCAGTTTTTTTGAATGGACAGTGATCATGGCCTTCCAATATTTCAAGGAACAACAAGTTGATTTTGCCATTATAGAAACGGGTTTGGGCGGTCGATTGGATTCAACTAACATTATTCATCCGCTAGGATGTTTCATTACCAATATTGGATTCGATCATCAGGACATTTTGGGAGATAGTCTTACATTAATTGCGGGTGAAAAAGCGGGAATAATCAAAGCCCATACACCTATTTGCATCAGTGAAAAGCAGGAAGAAACTATCGCAATTTTTCAAGCGAAAGCTAATTTGGAGCATGCGAACCTTCGTTTTGCAAGTGACCAAGTACAGGTAAGTGATCCTGAGTTTACGAAAGCTGGCATGCAATTGGAAGTGGAAACAAATACCTGGGGAAAATTCACTTTGGAAAGTCCCTATGCCGGAATTTACCAAGTCAATAACTTGCGAGGCGTGATAGCTTGGTGTGAGCAATTAAATGAATTAGGGATCATTCCTTTTGAATTACCTAAGATTCAGGCAGGAATTGTAGGATGTCGAGAAAATACGATGCTTCGAGGTCGCTGGGAAATTTATCAAGAAAATCCCTGGATTATTTCGGATACTGGGCATAATGAATCCGGTATTTCGATAATTTTAGAACAAGTAAAGCGATACGAACCTAAGCAATTAACCATCGTATTAGGTATGGTTGCGGATAAAGACATTGATCGGGTTTTGAAATTGTTCCCTAAAGATGCAACATATCTATTCACGGAGGCTCATAATCCGCGGGCTTTAAAGGCAGATAAATTACAGGAAATGGCTAGTCGGCATGGCTTATCAGGTCATTTAGCAGAAAATGTGAATCAGGCCATTGAGCATGCGCGGAATACTAATTCCGATTTTATTTTAATTACAGGCAGCACATATTTAGTAGCTGAAATAGAAGAAACATTTTGAGTAGACAGAAAACATATAAATACGAATGGGCTGAGCGATTAGCAAACGTCATTCAAGCACCTAAACCATTTTGGAGTACCTGCCAAGGCAAATGGAATTCGGATTATTTTGAAAATGCTAATAAGTTGGTCGTTGAATTGGGCTGTGGTCGGGGAGAATACACGAATGGCTTGGCTAAACTGTTCCCCAACATGAATTTCATTGGTGTTGATGTAAAAGGTGATCGATTAGCGGCTGGTGGTCGAGAGGCGGATGCGTTAGGTTTAAGCAATGTGGGATTTTTGCGTATTCAGATTCAATTCATTGAAGATTTTTTTCTGCCGAATGAAATCGATGAAATTTGGATTACCTTTCCGGATCCTCGAATGAAAGATCGAGATGAAAAGAAGCGTCTGACATTTCCATTTTTCCTCGAGAAATATTTACGTCTCTTAAAACCGGATGGAATCATCCATTTGAAAACAGATTCAGAACCTTTTTTCGATTATTCGATGGGGCAGTTCCGAGCACATGGATTACCTATTTTGGCTGAAACTAAAAATCTCTATGAATCGGAGTGGAATGATGATCACTTCGGGATCAAGACGCGCTTTGAAAAAATTTGGTTTGACAAAGGCTATTCGATAAACTATGCACGGATTCAAAACAAAAAAGAGGCCTAAGCCTCTTTTTTGTTTTCTGAATTTGAATGGAAATTATCCAACACGTGCGATCAAATCAGCAGCGCGAGAAGAATAACCGAATTCGTTATCATACCAACCCACAACTTTCACTAGGTTACCCATAGCTGTTGTCAATTTAGAATCCAAGATACAAGAGTGTTGGTTTCCGATGATATCAATAGAAACGATTTCGTCAGTTGTGAACTCCAAGATACCTTTCATTGGGCCTTCAGCAGCAGCTTTCAAAGCAGCATTGATTTCAGCAACAGTCGCTTCTTTCTTCAATACAGCAGTAAAGTCAGTTACAGATCCGTCTGGAGTAGGAACACGCATTGCGTTACCATCCAATTTACCTTTCAAGTGTGGCAATACTAAACCAACTGCTTTAGCAGCTCCTGTAGATGTTGGAATGATTGAGTATGCAGCAGCACGAGAACGACGTAAGTCGGAGTGAGGAGCATCTTGTAAGTTCTGATCAGCTGTATAAGCGTGAACAGTTGTCATAAATCCTTTTTCGATTCCGAAAGCATCATCTAAAACTTTAGCCATTGGTGCTAAACAGTTTGTCGTACATGAAGCGTTTGAAATGATTGTCATATCATCAGACAATGTATCATCATTAACACCTAAAACAACCGTAGGAATATCACCTTTAGCAGGAGCAGAGATAATTACTTTACGAGCGCCAGCTGTTAAGTGTTGACCAGCACCATCTTGATCGATGAAACGACCTGTTGACTCCAACACAACATCAATTCCTAAAGCACCCCAAGGCAATTGCTTAGGATCACGTTCAGCGAATGCTTTGATTACGTGACCATTTACAGTAATGCTATCCGCATCAGAAGTAACAGTTCCGTTAAAACGTCCATGAACTGAATCGTACTTTAATAAATGCACCAAAGTAGCGTTGTCAGTTAAATCGTTAATCGCAACGATTTCTACATTTTCTTTTTCCAATAAACGACGGAAAGTAAGTCGACCGATGCGACCAAAACCATTAATGGCAACTTTAATTTTTTTCATTGAATGAATTAATTTGATTTCCTTATTAAAAATCAAAAATAGCTTTTTCATTGAACAATTCCAAGAATATAGAAATAAAAACGCTATTTAATCGTTTTAAATAGACAATTCAACAATTGTAAACGCAATATTTTTATTTAGCCAAATTGACAATTATATCATTTTTAACTAATTTTAGCTCGGATACGTTTTTTATTCAAGATATTTTTGCATATTTGTATAAGCGAACGCTATACGGATCCAGTGGGGCAGGGGAGTGACAGAATGTCATTTGTCTTTTTTGCTAATTTTAAGCAATAATTTTCTCCATATATTATTTTGTTTAATTTATCAACAAACTGATAATCAACAACTTAACTAATTAAAGTTTAAGTTAAATTTACTTATGTTTTTCGGGTATAATTGCGCCGCTTACAGAGAAAATCCGTTTTTAATTTCCTATTCCGCTTCGATAAAATCCTATTTATTGGTAATTTGCGCCTTCAAATTTTGGATACTTAACATATGAATTCAGTAGAACAGATCATTTTATCGGCGTGGGACGCTCCAGAAACACGAAATACGCCTGCAGTCATTGCTGCGATTGAGGAAGTTATAGCAAAAGTAGATGCAGGTGAATTAAGAACGGCAGAACCTTTAGCCGATGGAAGCTGGCAGGTTAACGAGTGGGTAAAGAAAGCGATCGTGATGTATTTCCCAATTCGTCAAATGGAAGTAAGTGAAGTGGGCATTTTCGAATACCACGATAAAATGCGTTTAAAGACAAACTATAAAGAATTAGGCGTACGTGTTGTACCTCCAGCTGTCGCACGATATGGTGCATTTTTGGCGAAAGGAACAATCCTAATGCCATCCTATGTGAACATTGGTGCATATGTTGACGAAGGAACCATGGTAGATACTTGGGCAACCGTAGGAAGTTGTGCGCAAATCGGGAAGCATGTACACCTAAGCGGTGGCGTGGGAATCGGTGGTGTATTAGAACCGCCTCAAGCAGCTCCAGTGATTATTGAAGATGGTGCCTTTATTGGTTCACGTTGTATCGTCGTAGAAGGTGCGCACATTGGCAAGAAAGCCGTTTTAGGTGCTGGTGTAACGATTACAGGTTCTTCTAAGATTATTGATGTATCAGGTCCAGAGCCCGTTGAGTACATTGGATATGTTCCTGAAAATTCGGTTGTTATTCCAGGTTCGATTCAAAAGAACTTCCCAGCAGGCACTTACGGTGTTCCTTGTGCCTTGATTATCGGAAAACGCAAAGAGAGCACAGATTTGAAAACCTCATTGAATCAAGCCTTGCGCGAAAACAATGTGGTAGTCTAAACCAAAATCTCCTTACCTTTATAACCCGGTTCAAACAACCGGGTTTTTTTTATGGAAAATGAATTAAAAATTGGTGAATACAATCACCTACGCATTATCAAGGAAGTGCCATTCGGATTATATTTGGATGGTTATGAGGATGAAATCCTACTTCCGCTACAGTATGTCCCAGAAATCTATGAAATCGATCAATTTATTGATGTGTTCATTTACCGGGATTCGGAAGACCGTATTATCGCCACAACACTCAAACCAAAGGCAACCATTAATCAGTTTGCTTATTTAGAAGTGAAAGCGGTTACACCTTTGGGAGTATTCATGGAATGGGGTTTAGCAAAGGATTTATTTGTTCCTTTCAGCCAACAATTCCAAAAGATGTCGGTGGGCCGTTCCTATTTAGTCTATGTTTATTTAGATGGTCAAACCGATCGGATTGTCGCATCTGCCCGTGTGGAGAAATTTCTTCCCTTAACGGATGGCTCCGAGTTTACAATTGGAGACAAGGTTGACGCAATTCCATTTGAACACACCGATCTAGGAATTAAATGCCTAGTAAACAATTGTAAAATAGGAATGTTGTTCAAAAACCAAGTGTTTACAAATTTAACATTTGGAAAATCCATTCCTGTTTACATTGCTAACATCCGACCGGATGGCAAATTAGATCTACGTCTAGAACCCCTAGGTATGGTACGTATCGATAGCCAGGCTGAACGTATATTAAATGCAATCAAGGATAATAATGGTGTATTGAAATTACATGACAAGAGCCCAGCTGAAGAGATCTACCAAACATTCGGGATGTCTAAAAAGGACTTCAAAAAGGGAGTTGGAGCTTTATACAAAAGTAAACTAATTGCATTGCACAGTGATTGCATTTCACTTTTGTAAATCACATTTATCTTCTCGCTTGAATTTGTTTTTGTTAATTTTTGATTTACTTTTGTAATACCATTCGTTTACAAAATACAATTATGAATTTAAGTGAGAAGATAGAATTGTTAATTAAGCGCAAACAATTAAGCGCTTCACAATTTGCTGATAAATTAGGTATTCCTCGTAGCAGCATTTCTCATATTCTTTCTGGACGTAATAAACCGAGCTTAGACGTTGTTCAAAAGATTTTACGTGTCTTCCCCGAGGTTAGCGCAGAAGACCTATTATTTGAAGATCGTAGCTTGGGGGCCTCACTTGTAACGAATGTTGCAAAAGAGCCAAGCCCAGTTGCATCTCCCTCTCTTTTTGATGCCGTTTTACCAACGCCCTCAGAATCGCCTAAAAATAATTCTCCTGAACAAACGATCGTACAATCAAATCTCAGACGTTCTAAAGAATCAGCCGTTTCGACACCCCAAGAAGGGCCGACAGCACCTGTTGTTCCTCCACGTTTAGAAAAAACGATCGAGCGAGTATTAATTTTTTATACCGACGGTACTTTTTCGGAGAGTCGGCCGATGTAATTATCTTTTTTCCCGCTTATCCACTTTTCCACGACTTATCCACAGTTGTGAACATTCTGTTACAATCGAAATATACTTATCCACATTTTTGTGTGGATAACTGTGGATAATGTGTACAAATGGTAAAATTGTTTACAAATTGATATGAATATTCTACAATCAATAAGCCATTTGCCTAATAGAAATGCCTAATTAAATGCTTAATTTTAAACATAATACCCGTTTTTATGCAAAAATTAGACTCATTAAATCAAGTTGCCGAATTCCATCAAACCTTTGGAGCGCCTATTTTACCTAATCCAAGCATCCCAAGTACTGAGCGTTGCGCATTGCGTGTGAGCTTATTACAGGAAGAATTAGATGAATTGAAAGAAGCGATTGCAGCCCATGATTTAGTTGAAATCGCGGATGCTTTATGCGATTTACAATATGTATTATCAGGTGCCGTGTTGGAATTTGGTTTGGGAGATCGCTTTGTCGATTTGTTCAATGAGGTACAACGCTCCAATATGTCCAAAGCTTGTCAGAGCCTTGAAGAAGCCGAATATACCGTAAAATTCTACCATGATAAAGATGGTACAGAAGCCGAAATTAAAGAAGAAAATGGCCTTTGGAAGGTATATCGCAAGTCGGACAATAAAGTACTTAAATCCATCAATTACTCGCCTGCAGATCTAGTTAGCCTCCTGAAATAAATGATCAAAATCCTGCTAATCGAAGATGAACCCAAGACGGTCCAATCCTTAAAACAAGGCTTGGAAGAGAATCATTATACCGTAGATGTTGCCTATGATGGCTTGATGGGGAAACAATTAGCAACCCGAACGGCCTATCAATTGATTATTTCGGACATTATTATTCCTGGAATGAACGGCCTTGAATTGTGTAAATCTTTGCGTGCCGAAGGGATACAGACGCCTATATTGATGTTGACCGCACTGAGTACGACCGACGATAAATTAGTGGGATTTGAGGCAGGAGCCGATGATTATTTGGCGAAACCGTTTGATTTCAAGGAATTTTTGGCGCGTGTAAAAGCGCTAATCAAGCGCTCAAATCAGACATTAATTGAGGCCCAGGTGCTGAAATTCGCCGATTTAGAGTTAGATCTAACGAGTAAAATTGTCACCCGCTCTGGGCAAAAAATCAATTTGACTGCCAAAGAATTCCAATTGCTGGAATACTTTCTCCGCAACCAAGAAAAGGTCATTTCGAAAGCAGAAATCGCTGAAAATATCTGGGAAGTTGAAGACGAAGGCAGCTCGAATTTGATCGAAGTGTATGTGAATTACTTGCGTAAAAAAGTCGATAAGGGCTTTCCCAGCAAGCTAATCCACACACAATTTGGCATGGGTTATATATTAAGACAAGAGTAAGATGCAAATCCGTTCTCGCTTGACATATCAATTTACCTACTTGGTTTCTGCGATTCTTTTCGTTTCGTACTTGATTATCTATTTGTTTACACAAGAGAACTACAAGGATAAATTTTACAGTCGGCTACGCCAAAAAGCCAATACCGCAGCGGAATTGCTCGTAAATGTCAAGCAAGTTGATTCCAAATTATTACGCATCATTGACCGGGCCAACCGTGACATTCTATACCGGGAAAATATCATGGCTTATGACACCTGTTATGAACGTATTTACCGCTCGAATGACAGCATCAACTTCCATGTGGATGTAAATCGCGTAAAAGAAGTCTTAAAACGCAAGGAAGTACGTTTTGGCGTGGAAGATCTTGAGGTCTTAGGAACAGTATTTGTCACTCCAGAAGGTAGAATCGTCGTTTTTGCGGGTGCCGTGGATCAATATTCGGCAGAGAATGCTAAAGACTTAAAAAACATCCTCATAGCCTTATTTCTCTTATTTGTTTTCATCGTAGTGATATCGGGCTGGTTTTTCGCGGGTAGGGCAGTAAATCCCATTTCTGAGGTTATTAAACAGGTGGATTTACTTTCTCCCAAACGGCTTGAACAACGCCTAGAATCAGCGGATTCAGAAGATGAGATAGGGAAGATGGTGGCGACAATCAACCGATTATTGGAAAGAATTGAGAGTGCTTTTCGCTTCCAAAAAACTTTTATTGCCAATGTTTCGCATGAATTGAAGAATCCATTGACGAAGATTTCCTCGCAATTGGAAGTTAGTTTATTAAATGAACGAAATACGGCGGATTATAAACAAACCATTGCATCTGTATTAGAAGATACGCAGGATTTAGCCGCGATTACGGAATCCTTATTGGAGCTCAATAAAATTAGCGTCACCGACTACCAAGCAGGCTTCCAGGTCATCCGAATCGATGAGGTAATTTGGGAAGCTCGTAGCTTGGCCCAAAAGCTAAATTCTACATATAAAGTGCTTTTTGATACGCAATTCATGCCGGACGATGAGGAGCTATTGATGTTGAAGGGCGATGAAAAATTGATGTTGACAGCCATCAAAAATTTGATAGAAAATGCCTGCAAATTCAGCCCAAATAATCAGGCACAGGTTAGCTTGGCCATCCGGGCCAATCATATTGAAATTGAGGTAAAAAACGAAGGAAAAGGAATTCCTGAGGCAGATTTACCATTTATATTCCAACCATTTTTCCGTGGAGAAAATACCGCAAATTCCAAGGGCTATGGCATCGGCTTGTCATTAGTCGAACGAATTATTCACTTACACAATGGGCAAATTTCTGTGAGCTCAGCTTTAAATGACTGGACAACATTTAAGGTGAATTTGCCAATTAATAAATAATTAGACGTTAGACTTTGGACATTGGACGTTAGACTTTAGACGTTAGACATTTGACATT
>DKIP01000091.1 GCA_002454335.1 Cytophagaceae bacterium UBA6715
TTCTTCTTTTCAGGAGGTCGTGAGCAATTATTTGAAGGCCAACAAAACATCTTGCGTAATTCACCGAAGGTTGCGACCTATGACTTGCAACCGGAGATGTCGGCAGCCGATTTACGTGATGCCTTGATTCCAGAATTGGAGAAGGAAGAGGTTGATTTTGTTTGTTTGAACTTCGCTAATCCCGACATGGTGGGTCACACAGGTGTATTTGAAGCCGTTGTGAAGGCGGTTGAAACGGTAGATGCTTGCGCAGAGGCCGTAGTCAAAGCAGGTTTAGCGCATGGTTATTCATTCGTTATCATTGCTGATCACGGGAATGCCGATGTGATGATGAACGAAGATGGAACGCCTAATACAGCTCACTCGACGAATTTAGTTCCTTGTATTTTGGTGGATAATGATTTTCATCCAACGCTTCAAAATGGTAAATTAGGCGATGTGTCGCCTACCATCTTAAAGTTGATGGGCGTGGCTCAGCCGAAAGAAATGACGGGTGTACCCCTGTTTTAATTCGTTGTTTGCAACGAGTTTTGACCATTGGATAAATAACCGGTAATAACTAAAGGGGAATTGGATAAACTCTAGCTACCTTTGTTCCATTAAATTTTACTATGGCTAAAGTCATTATTTTTGGTAATACACGAACCGCTGAACTTGCACTTTATTATTTGCAAAATGATTCCGATCATGAGGTTGTTGCGTTTACCGTAGAGCAAGATTATATTCAGGAGCCAACGTTTCACGGCTTACCTTTAGTACCTTTCGAGACGCTTGAGTCGATTTATCCTCCTTCGGAATATAAGTTCTTTGCTCCGTTGACAGAAAAGAATATGAATCGAGTTCGTGCGCGTGTTTATGAGCAAGGGCTTGAAAAAGGCTATTCCTATATTTCATACATCAGCTCGCATGCTACGGTTTTAACTGATAAAATTGGAGATAATTGCTTCATTTTGGAGGATAATACGATACAGCCTTATGTGACGATTGGGAATGATGTAGTCTTATGGTCTGGTAATCATATAGGCCATCATGGCACGATTGGTGATCACGTGTTTTTTACATCGCATGTCGTACTTTCGGGGGGATGCCATGTGGGCGACTATTGTTTCATCGGGGTTAACGCGACGATTCGTGACCAAAGTGTTTTGGGTGAAGGAACCTTGATTGCTATGGGAGCAAATTTAACCCGTCAGAAGACAGAGCCTTGGAGTATTTGGAAAGGAAACCCTGCTGAGAAAGCCGCAATTTCCAGTAAGGATATCAAGATATAAAAAAAGCCCTTCGTTTGAAGGGCTTTTTTGTTAGTGCTCGATAGGTTGATTGTTTTCGTCCACAATCACAAAAATATCTTCTTTGGGTTTCTTCATTAGATATTTTTCCCTCGCATATTTCTCCAACAACGATGGATTTCCGATCACCATGCGGCGCTCTTTTTCCAGTTCTTTCGTTTTTTGTTGGTAATACGATTTCTCGTTTTCAAGCTGTCTTAATTCATTCCAAAGGCGAAACTGAACAGTGATATCATTGGAATCCAGCACGAACATCCACACGAAGAGGATGCTCGCTGAAATCCAATAAAATTTGTTTGGCCCAAGAAATTGCTGCTTGATGCGATTCACGAGTGCTTAGAAGTTTAAACCAGGAAAATAAGCATTCGCTCCCAATTCCTCCTCAATACGTAGTAATTGGTTGTATTTAGCCATACGGTCCGAACGTGAAGCAGAACCTGTTTTAATTTGTCCTGTGTTCAATGCAACGGCTAAGTCTGCGATTGTTGCATCTTCCGTCTCTCCTGAACGGTGTGACATGATGTTTTTGTATGAATTACGTTTCGCTAAGTTAACCGTATCAATTGTTTCTGTTAATGAACCAATTTGGTTTACTTTAACTAAAACAGCGTTTGCAACTCCTTTTTCGATACCTTCTTGTAAACGCTTCACGTTTGTTACGAATAAATCGTCACCTACTAATTGGCATTTAGAACCGATTAATTTTGTTTGTTCAGCCCAACCTGCCCAATCATCTTCAGCCATACCATCTTCGATTGAAATGATTGGATATTTGTCTACCCAAGTCTTCCAGTAGGCAGCCATTTCCATGTTGTTCAATTGCTTGCCATCCGATTTCTTGAAAGTATATAGACCTGTTTTTTCATCATAAAACTCTGAAGAAGCCGCATCCATCGCGATGAAAATTTCTTCACCTGGTTTGTAACCCGCTTTTTCGATGGATTGTAATACGATTTCAATTGCCTCTTCGTTCGACTTGATGTTAGGAGCAAAACCACCTTCATCACCTACGTTTGTTGAGTATCCTTTTGATTTCAACACCCCTTTCAACGCGTGGAAAACTTCAGTACCCATACGTAATGCGTGTGAGAAAGATTCCGCTTTCGCTGGCATAACCATGAATTCTTGGAAATCGATTGAGTTGTCCGCGTGAGAACCACCATTCAAGATGTTCATCATCGGAACTGGCAACGTGTTCGCATTAACACCACCGATGTAACGATATAATGGCAAACCTGCTTCTTGTGCTGCAGCCTTCGCAACCGCCATAGAAACACCTAAGATTGCGTTTGCGCCTAATTTTCCTTTGTTAGAAGTCCCGTCTAATTCAATCATTAAACGGTCGATCATGTTTTGCTCAGAAACTTCTAAGCCCCATAATTCTTCAGCAATAGCTCTGTTTACGTTCTCCACAGCCTTCAAAACCCCTTTACCTACGTAAACTGATTTATCTTCATCACGAAGCTCAACAGCCTCATGGATACCCGTAGAAGCTCCTGAAGGAACTGCTGCTCTACCGAAAGCTCCATCTTCTGTCTTGATATCAACTTCGATTGTTGGGTTTCCGCGTGAATCTAAAATTTGTCTGGCGTGTACGTACTGTATTGCACTCATCTTTTTATTGTTATTGTGAATAAATGATTACGATGTAATTGCTTAAATTGCCTTGCAAAATAACGCAAAATTTGGATAATTTCCGTGAGTTTTGTGTTTATTCATGATTTTATAACCTGACATCCTCTCAAAATGAAAAAATATTCCCTTCTAGTCCTGTTTTTGGCTTTGTCAGTGGGTTCGTTGTTTGCTCAAGTGCTTGACGTTGAATCATTTTCAGCCAAAATTGTCGAGCAACCGCAGGCGATATTGCTAGATGTTCGCACCGCTGGGGAGTTTGGAGGTGGTCATTTACCTAAGGCCACAAATATCGACTTCCGCTCGGAGGGGTTTGCGAAAGAGATCGATCAACTAGATAAATCAAAACCGGTATTGATTTACTGTCTTTCGGGTGGTCGATCAGCACAAGCCGCCGAGCTCATGCGTGCCAAGGGGTTCCAAGTAACGGAACTTAAGGGAGGTTATTTGAAATGGACAACCAAATTGATGCCGTTAGAAGGAGTCCCTACCGTGAAACACGATGCGGCTTGGAGCCTAGCAGATTTTGAAAAAATGGCCAAAGAAAATGAAGCGGTTGTTGTAGACTTTTATGCCAAATGGTGCGCTCCTTGTCTGAAAATGATGCCTATGGTAGATATATTAGCAGGTGAATTTGCTGGTCAAGTAACTGTAATTAAAGTGGAGGCAGACGGGAATCAGGCGATTTTACAGGCCAACGGGATCGACGAAATCCCTAGTTTTTTGGTTTTTCGCAAAGGAAAATTACTCCAAAAAACATCGGGATTCCGAGAAGAACCGAAGCTCAAAGAATTGTTCGATCAAGCTATTGGGACCATTCAGTAGGTTGGCGCTCCCAACGGTGCTTTCTTAATTCCGTTAATAAGGATGCCGGTAACGTTTCGCCATCTGAACAGGCAATATTACTTTCTACATGTTTTATTTTTCGCATGCCGGGAATAATCGTTCCCACGTCAGGATTCGCTAAAATAAAGCGTAATGCCATCTCGGGCAATGTCATACCTGTAGGTACTAATGGCTTTAACGCATTCGCATGATCCACACTTGAAATCAGATTTTCGGGTACAAAGTAGGTAGATCTCCAATCGTCAGCTGGGAAAGTTGTATCATAACTCATTAATCCCGTTAGACTTCCTTCGTCAAAGGGGACACGGGCAATAATGCCCACATCCAATTTCTTACACAATGGGAATAATTGATCTTCGGGATTTTGGTCGAAGATATTATAGATCACCTGAACCGAAGAAATTAAGCCTGTTTCAAGTGTTTTGAGGCAATTGTTGGGTTCCCAACGGTTCACCGAAATTCCCCAATGGGCTACCTTGCCAGCAGCGGTTAATTGCTCAACAGCCTTTTGCCATTCCTCTGAATTTGCCCATGCATCTTCCCAGACGTGAAACTGCTGGAGGTCAATTTGCTCTAGGCCCAAATTCTTCAAACTTTTTTCCGTGTATTCAATGATATGAGCTGCTGGGAAACAATCCTCAATCTTGAAGTGCGATTTCGATGGCCAAGTAAAATTTTTCGGTGGAATTTTAGTAGCTGCGTATAATTTTTTGTCAGGATGACGCTTGATTAAGGAACCTAAAATTTGTTCACTTTTACCTTCCGCATATCCCCAGGCTGTATCAAAAAAATTAGCGCCTAATGAAACTGCTTTTTCCAAGGAGGCATTCACTTCTTCAATATCTGAACCGGTCCATCCCGCCAGTCCCCACATGCCGTAACCTAGTTCACTCAATGCCCAGTCGGTCCGACCAAATCGTCTTGTTTTCATTTTTGTTCTCTGTTTTTCAGTCACAATAATATCGTTTTTTAATTGCTTTACTATCTGCTTTGTGTTGTTTTATTTACCTAGGTGGAGCGTTAAATTGACCTTTATTGGCAATAAAATGTGTTTAAACGTAAATATCACGTATTGGGAATTACCTTTTAATAAATGAATCGTGGCTTTAAAATAGCAATAACGCAAATAACTCAATTCTATTTAGTTATCGGTGCTTAGTATTCTAATTTCGAATCAATCAAAGTGCTAAAATTTAAAGCTTAATAATGTTATTTGAAGAGAAGTTACATGTCATGCCTGCTTTTGTTCTAGACGGGACTCAAGTATTGCCCTTGGATATTTTACTTGTTAGGGGCGAAGGGAATTACTCACATGTAATTCTCAAAGATGGTCGCAAATTTTTGTCCTGCAGAACACTAAAATATTTCGCTGATGTTCTTGAGGCGGGAGGATTTATTCGACCATCTAAGTCGGCCTTAATCAATCCCGCTGCTATCCAGCATATTGACTTTAAATCCCAAAAATCAATTCGATTAGTCAACGACGAAATTATCCCCATCTCACGCAGAAAGGTGCGATCTATGCGATTGTTATTTCAAGGGGCTTAAGCGTAACTTATTGTAGCGGAATGTGTTTTTTCCAAAATGATGGATTGTAGCGTTCCCAAGCATGGCACCCAAAAGGAAGATTACCCAATAGCCTACTTGTGATTTCTGGATTCTGTTCAAACGCAAAAGCCAAGGCTACCTTCCAAGGTGGTAAGCGTAATAAAAACCGGAATGGCCAAGCTCTTTTTTGTGCAAACGAAAACATCGCATCTTCATTCGCTAGCCATTCCCGAAAGAACAGTTGGTAGATTTTAATATACCTTAAGACTGGTTTCACACGGCGTAAGGAAAGTCCTCCATTCATTAATACAGGTATGCAACTTGTTTGATTATTCAGATGGTGTTTGCGCAACTTAGGTGCCCCAATGTAATCGTAGCCTTTTTGACACCATGCTAGCAAGTCATCTTTGAATACATAGGCATCTAATTGGTAAATTAAGATGTACTCAAAATTTGTAAATGCCTCGTAAAAGAAGGGACTTGTTAGTAGTCTGTTGTAGGTTTTGGTACTCTTAAAGTATTCGTCTTTAAATCGTATTGTCTGCGGAGGAATGCCAAATGAATTTAAAAAGTTACTATCAAGTGACTCGGGGGTGACAAAGATGAGAGGATGGTTTCCCAATACGCTGATGCATTGTCGGAGTGAGACCTCCTCCCGGGGGTTCAACTGCGTTTGATAAATGGGAATGATGACCGCAACCTTTTCCATGTTTATTCAAATAGATCTCCGAGTAAAGGTCTCCACCATTTGCCGCCTTCTTCCAACTGATAAGCGCCTTTCAGTGCATGCTTGAGTACGGGTAGAAAACGAAAAAGTCGGTTAGCCGGAAGGTTAGCACGCATGCGGTAAAATGCTTCACGGCGAATTAACGCATGGGTGATTTCATCATTTACATTATTTTCTGCCTCAAAGTGTTTTAGGAGTGCATGTGCAATATCTGCTTTTTTACGAAGCGTACAAAGTTTCTCTTCTCTTGACCTTGTAAATCGCTGCATTAGGGAAACGCGCGCCGGTTTACTTTTGAAGCCTACTTGTTGGTTAGAATGTTCGCGGTATTGAATTAAACAGGTATTAATAAAGCCAATTTGGTTTGCCATGCTTAAGTTGAGCGCAATCCAACCGTCGTGTATGAGTTCTTTGGTAATATTCGGTACGGCGCCGATTTTGGCTAAGGCACGTTTTTTAACGGCTAAAGCTGCACCGGTTACCACATAACCTTTTAAGAGTATGCGGAAGGAACCTCCTGCATTCCAAAGACCCTGGACTTCTTGTGTAAATTCTATCTGTTCAAAAGAAGTCTTCCCGGTCGGAAATCCGGCTTGATCAATCATGGTCGCATTTGAAAAAACGGCTTCTTGTTCTGGATGAGCTGTGAGATATTCTACAATTCGTTCCACTTTCTCAGGCATCCACACATCATCTTGATCACATAGAAATATCAAATCGCCCTGACATAAAGCCATGCATTTCTCGAAATTCTTGCTGCTACCTAGATTGATAGGATTACGATGAATATGTACAGGAAACGTAACTTGCTTGCTATAACGATCTATAATTGCGAGCGTTTCATCCGAAGAACCATCATCACACACGACCAATTCATGAATGGGCATGCTTTGTTGTTTGATGGATTCCAATTGTTTCGATAGGAACTCCGCACCATTAAATGTGCACAATGCGACGGATATTTTCTGCATAGACTCCTAAATTACATCGGAACGTAAACCAGTTTTTTGGTATCAAAAAAATCTTCTTTGAAGTAGGTCGTCAGGTCAGTTACCTTCACCTTTTTTCCTAATTCCGCAATCTCTTCCGTTAATTCGCCTCCTTTTAACAGTAACAAACCATTCCGTTGTGTATGAAAATGATTTGGGCTGATTTTATTTTTTACCCAATAATAGAAAGGGGTGAGGCGTGTCACGGCTCTACTTACGATAAACTCAAAATCCTGATCGACATCCTCTGCCCGCATGTGTCTCGCTTGAACATTGCTTAATCCCAATGCCGCTGCGACGCCTTCTACCACTTTGATTTTCTTACCAATGCTGTCAACAAGTAAAAATTGAGTCTCAGGAAATAAGATGGCCAATGGAATGCCCGGAAAACCACCTCCAGTCCCTACATCTAATACTTCTGTTCCAGGTCGAAAAGGGCGAAACTTAGCGATTGCTAAGGAATGCAATACGTGATGCAGCATCAAGTTCTCAATGTCCTTGCGTGAAACCACATTGATTTTTTCGTTCCACTCCTTATACAAGGGTACAAGTTGGTCGAATTGTTTTTCTTGCTGTTCCGTTATTTCCGGAAAGTATTTTTTGATTAATGCTGCGTTCATTTCCATGTAATAACAAAGGTACGAATTTCCACGGTAGCTCCTTATTTCCTTTTGCGTCGAGCTTTCTTCGCCTCAGCAAGTAATTTTTTAGCTTCGATGTGTTGAGCTGATTTCTTTTCTGCCTTATCTAAGACTTCTTTGCAATAATCTACGGTCTGATCATAGTCGTTTTCTTGAAAAGAAATTCGCGCTAACCCAAGTACAGATGCCCAGTAATAGCCCGATTCAAAGGAATCCGTTTGCTTGCTGAAATCCATGCATTGCTGGAAATATTGTTTGGCTTCCGGTCTGTTTTTGTAGACATACAATTGATAATAGCCCAAAATATAACTCGCATACCGACCGGAAACAGCTTCATATCCCACTTGATGTTGAGCTATTCGATTCAAAATTTCTTTGGATTGCTCCATGGCTTCATCCATCCGTCCCACGATAAATGCCGCTCGGGCATGGTAGCGATGGAAGAATGGATTATCGGGATAGTTTTCGTGCGTGTATTTCGCTAGGTCATAGGATTTATCGCTCATGTTTTCCATCGCGTAAATCTGCAAGAGAAAATAGCGCGCCTCTGTACGCGTATAAAATGCTTGGTAGCTAACTTTTTCGAGTTGGGCCACCCCTTGCATTTTGTTTGCTTTGGGGAATAACCAAAGAACGGGTCTTAAGAGCGGAAAATTCTGTTTGATGAAGTGGTAATAGTAATTGTATAGACCATCGCCAAACATCAACTCCGGACTAAAATCCGCAAAATTACGGGAGTATTCGAGGTATTTTAAGGCGTTTTTTGCGGCCAATGTTGCTCGTGTCCAATTCTTGCGTTCTGCATGTAATCGGCCTTTAAATCCATAAGCCGCCGCCATAAAGAATGCCGCTTCTGGGTTTTCTGTTTCATCCCAAATCTTCTCCGCTTTGTCGATGCTACTATCCATGTACTCAATCAAGCGGTCGTCATATACCTCATTGCCTGTATTCGGTACAATTTTCCACCATTGCATGAGGCCCAAAAGAAAATCGGGAAGAGGATGGTTCGGGTATTTAACTTTCAGGTAATTGAATTCGCGTTCCGCTTCAGGAAAGTGGAAATTGTACATTTGATTGATGGCCGTGGTGGCTTCAATCTGTACTTCAGAGGTGAGTAGGAGCATGCCTTTGGAGCGCTCTTTTTCAGCATCTTCGGTTAACTTCCACCATTGGCCTTCTGCTTGAAAGGCCAATGGTAGCGTTAACACAAATAAGAAAAGTATCCTAAGATGAGATTTCAATTGCATCTCCGTTTTGGTTTAAGAATTTAAATTCTGTAATGCCAAACGAGGAGTCTTCCATGATGGAAATCCAGGTTTTGTATTTAAAAAACCAATTCATTCGAATGGATGGGAATCCTTTCGTGAAATATGCGTGCAAGAATGGATGAACCAATAATGTCAATTTCTTTTCATTTTGTTTCAATACCAAATGATCAACATGCTGGGCAATAATCTCAGAAACCGCGATACTCGCTGTAATCGTTCCTGTACCCCCACAACTTGGGCAAGTTTCGTGCGTGGAAACGTTCATCTCTGGACGTACTCGTTGGCGCGTAATCTGCATCAAGCCAAACTTAGTCAGGGGAAGTATGGTGTATTTCGAACGGTCGCCACGCATCTCATCGCGCATGATATCTTGAATCAATTTGCGATTTTCCGCCTTCTTCATATCGATGAAGTCGATCACGATGATTCCGCCCATGTCACGTAAACGTAATTGGCGTGCAATTTCTTTCGCTGCTTCGCGGTTAACACTCAAAGCTGTCGCTTCTTGATCTTCCTCCGAATTCGATTTGTTGCCTGAATTGACATCAATCACGTGCAAAGCCTCGGTGTGCTCCACGATCAAATAGCCACCACCGGGTAAAGATACCGAGCGGCCAAAAAGCATTTTTAATTGCTTTTCGATGCCTACTTGTTCGAACAACTTCGTTTTGCCTGTATGTAGTTTTACGATTTTCTCTTTCTCAGGAGCGACGTTGTGTACATAGTCTTTCGCTTCGTTATAAAGGTCTTGGCTATCTACAATCACATTGTCGAAATCATTGTTTAATAAATCACGCAACATGGATGTCGCCCGACTCATTTC
>DKIP01000047.1 GCA_002454335.1 Cytophagaceae bacterium UBA6715
CCTAAAAGTTTCCTGATAATCTTTCCTAATCCTTGCATTAGCCCAATCGCGAATGCAAATTGCCAAAAAAAAACCAACATGTTGCAAGCGAAAAAAAACTGGATCTATGTACCTGAACCCAATCCCCAAGCCGTAAGCGCTCTGGGCGAAGAATTCCAAGCCAACATCAATCCCTACTTTTTGCGCTTGCTCGTTTCACGTAAGCTCAACACCCTGGCTGCCGCTAAAACATTTATGGTCCCTACTTGGGAACAATTATATGACCCTTTTCTCATGAAGGACATGGACAAGGCGGTTGCAAGACTTAATCAAGCACTTGAAAACGGCGAAAAAATTCTAATCTACGGCGATTATGATGTAGACGGAACCACCTCGGTCGCTTTAGTCTATAGTTATTTAACATTGGAATTAGGTGCCGATTGTGATTATTACATTCCCGACCGCTATGCAGAAGGATATGGGGTTTCTCAAGCAGGAGTTCAATATGCAGCGGATAATGGATATACCTTAATTATTTCGTTAGACTGCGGCATCAAAGCGCATGAACGCGTCCAATGGTGCAATGAAAATGGAATCGATTTTATCGTTTGCGACCATCACCTTCCAGAATCTTACCTACCGGAAGCTTACGCTATCCTCGATCCCAAACGCAAAGATTGTGCCTACCCTTTCAAAGAACTCACCGGCTGTGGCGTGGGCTTTAAATTATTACAAGGCTTCATCCAGGAAAATGACCTTGACATGGAGCCACTCATGGATCGCATCGATTTATTGGCAGCCTCCATTGCGGCCGACATGGTGCCTATCGTCGATGAAAACCGCGTACTTGCCTACTTTGGCTTACAAAAATTAGGCACGAACCCGTGTCCCGGCTTGGGCTATTTATTGCAAAAGGCAAACAAAAAAGCCCCGATTCAAATTTCGGATATCGTTTTTTCCATCTCCCCCACAATCAATGCAGCGGGACGCATGGACCACGCCCATGGTGCCGTTAAATTGCTTTTAGCCTCAGACCAAACTGAAGCAGGTATGATGGCCGAAGCCGTGATCCAACAAAATCTGGACAGACGGGTCGTGGAAAAAGAAATTGTCCAACAAGCCTTACAATTATTTGAAGGAAATGATTTTCTCCAAAACGCGAATAGCACCGTACTATTTCAAGCCGGTTGGCATAAAGGCGTCGTAGGAATTGTAGCTTCTAAAATCCAAGAATACTATTACCGCCCCACCATCATTCTGACGGAATCCCATGGACAAGTAGTCGGATCGGCACGGTCCGTTAAGGGATTTGATATTCATCATGCGCTTGAACAATGTGCGGATTTGTTGACACAATTTGGAGGCCATACCCATGCTGCTGGATTACACTTGACCCAAGAAGCATTACCGGCATTCATCGAACGATTCGAGAGCTTGGTAAAAGCAGGAACCCCTGAAGGCGAACAAAAAGCAGATTTAACGGTCGACATGGAAATCCCACTGCAAGCCTTGAGTTTGCCATTTTATGATAATCTACTTAGCCGATTGTCTCCGTATGGCCCTGGTAATATGCTCCCCAATTTCCTAAGTAGCCAAGTTTATCTCTGCCAAGCTCCTTTAATCATGAAAGAAGAGCATCTGAAAATTGTCATTTCTGACCAGCCAGGAGGAAGGGCCTGGGAGGCCATCGGGTTCGGAATTCGAGCAGATTATTATGAGGGGCTTGTGGATGCCTACGAAAAACAATTGCCCATCAAAATCGTTTATCATTTGGATATTAATGAATTCCGAGGTGACCGAAAACTACAATTGCGCATATTAGATATGGCACAATAAATGGTAAAAATTGACATTTTTGTTACCTTTGTGTTTTAACTAAATTTGAGATGTCTAAAAAATTAATCGTAACAGGTTCGATGGGTCTTATTGGCTCAGAAGTAAGTGAATATTTCTTAGAAAAGGGATGGGAAGTACACGGGATTGACAACAACCAGCGTGCTATATTCTTTGGCTTACAAGGAGATAATTCTTCCAACAAAGACCGATTAGCTAAATATGGAAGCCAATACAAGCTTTACACGAACATCGATATTCGTGATCGCCAAGCCATATTAGACATTATTCCACAAATCAAACCTGATGCAATTGTCCACACAGCTGCTCAACCGAGCCATGACCGTGCCGCATCGATTCCCTTTGAGGATTTTGATACAAACGCCGTAGGAACTTTTAACCTATTGGAATCCCTACGTCGCTATTCGACTGAGGTACCTTTCGTTCATTTATCGACGAATAAAGTCTACGGAGATGCGCCTAACAACATCAAAATGAAGGAGTTAGAAACTCGCTTTGATTACGATGACGCGGCGTACGAACATGGAATCGCTGAGCATTTCAGCATTGACCAATCGAAGCACTCCTTGTTCGGAGCATCCAAGGTTTCTGCGGATATTTCCGTACAAGAATACGGTCGTTATTTCAATATGCCCACTGCTTGTTTGCGTGGAGGTTGCTTAACTGGTCCGAATCACGCAGGCGTTGAATTACACGGTTTCTTAAGTTACTTGATCAAATGCAACATTGAAGAACGCGAATACAGCGTTTTTGGATACAAAGGCAAGCAGGTTCGAGACAACATTCACTCTTACGATGTTGCTCGTTTCATTGAGGAATTCATCAAAGCACCCCGCGTAGCTGAGGTGTATAACATCGGTGGAGGAAAAGATAATTCTGTTTCGATTTTAGAAGCGTTTGACTTGATTGCTAAAATTTCAGGCAAGCCCATGAAATATAAATATGTGGACCAAAACCGCATCGGCGATCACATATGCTATTACAGTGATTTGCGCAAAATGAAAGCGCACTACCCAAATTGGGACATTACGAAATCATTGGAAGATGTTTTTGTTGACATCTACAACCGTTACATGGAAGCATGAAAATATTAATTACAGGAGGTTGCGGCTTCGTAGGTTCTAACCTTGCCGTTTTATTCAAACAACATTACACGGATTCTGAAGTTTATTGCCTAGATAATTTATCGCGCAGAGGCTCAGAAGTCAACTTACAAAAAGTCCTTGCTGCCGGCGGACAATTTGTGCATGGAGATGTCCGTATAAAAACAGATTTTGATCGCATTCCTGCCGTTGACATCGTGATTGATGCAGCTGCAGAACCTTCTGTGTTAGCGGGAAAAGTTCCGGGAGAATTGGAAAACTTAATTGACACCAACCTAAACGGGACAATTAACACGCTATATTTTGCCAAAAAACATCAAGCGGCAATCATTTTCCTTTCAACTTCACGCGTTTACCCGTACGATACCCTCGCTGAAGCCAATTTAGTGGCTACCCCGAAGCGCTTTAATCTATCAAACGACCAAGCGTTCAAAGGCTTGTCGGAGCAAGGCGTAGCCGAAAACTATCCTTTAAAGGGTTTACGTTCGTTATACGGAGCGACCAAATTAGCGTCTGAATACTTCATCCAAGAATTCGCGCATAATTTTGGCCTACCTGCCGTGATTAACCGTTGTGGCGTATTAAGTGGCCCCTATCAAATGGGCAAAATTGACCAAGGCGTTATCGTACTTTGGATGGCCAAACATTTCTGGAAAGGTCGTTTGGGGTACATTGGGTATGGCGGCTTAGGCCAACAAGCCCGCGATGTATTGCATGTTCGTGATTTATTCCGTTTGGTTCAATGGCAAATTGCCAATTTAGGACTTCAGAAAGGTCAAATTTTCAACGTAGGAGGAGGTCTTGAAAACACCGTTTCCTTAGCTGAATTGACTGATTTATGTTCGCAAATCACTGGAAATACGATTGAAATGGGCTCATCGCTAGAAAATAGACCTGGCGACTTACCTATTTACATTACTGATAACAGCAAAATCACTGAGTTTAGCGGTTGGAAACCTGAAATCAGCGTTCCTACCCTACTTCAAGAAGTTCATGCGTGGTTCATCGCAGATGAAGCCTCATTAAAAGCCATTTTAGCCTAATGAAATTAAGCATCGTTCTCCCAGCATATAATGAAGAAGGTTCCATCGAGGAAACCTTGCGCACACTTTATGCCAAATTGCAGGAAGAACAAATTGACCACGAAATCGTCGTTGTCAATGACAATTCAAAGGATAATACACTTGGCTTACTGACAACAATTCAGGAAACTATCCCGACCTTAGTTGTACATACCAATCATGGACCCAATGGTTTTGGCTATGCCATTCGTTATGGGCTTGAGCGTTTTCAAGGAGACTGTGTGGCGATTATGATGTCCGACTTATCGGATGACCCAGCAGATCTTGTTGCGTTCTATCGGAAGATGGTTGCTGAAAATTTAGACTGCGTATTTGGCTCTCGGTTCATTCGCGGCGGAGCGACCTATGACTATCCGAAACATAAATACTTAATTAACCGCTTTGCCAATACCTTGATTCGTTTATTATTAGGCATGTCCTACAACGACTCGACCAATGCATTTAAATTATATAAGAAAACAACGATTTTGGGCTTAAAACCCTTCCTTTCAGCCCATTTTAACCTGACGATTGAACTGCCTCTTAAAGCCATCATTCGTGGTTATTCATACGGGGTGCTACCGAATTCCTGGCGAAATAGAAAGGCGGGAGAATCCAATTTGAAGATCAAAGAAATGGGAAGTCGCTACCTGTTTATCTTGCTTTATGTCATTATCGAAAAGTATTTATCGCGGAATGACTATTTGAAAAGAGAGGCGTAAGATGAAACCGACGAGAAACAATTTATTTCTTTGCTTCTCCGCAATTCCCATTGTTATCCATTTCTATTTATTGAATCAAACGATTATCAATTTCCCAAGCTGGGGGGATGATTTTCTCTTTGTTGAATTAATCGAACACTATCAAAAGGACTCATGGCGTGATTTTTGGGGATTTCTTTTCAAACCGCATAATCAGATTCACATTCTTTTTTTCGGAAAGGTATTCACCTTATTTGCATATCTAATTTTTGGTAGCCTTCAGTTTAAGTACATCATCCTGCTCGCGAACCTTCTCCTGCTTGGCATCGCAACCCTTTTTTATAAATACCTCCAAGCGCAAAAATACAACTCTGCCCATTTCATTTCCATCACATGTATCCTTTTCGCCCCTATGGCGAGCATTGATCAGTATAATTTGATTGGAGTGCTCCAACATACCGGCTCGCTCTTTTTTTTAACCCTTATCGCATATTTAGCTACCAGTAGAAAACGCTCAGTCATCATGTGCATCGTCGCAGTATTTTACCCGCTTGTTTCTACCGAAGGATGGGCTATATTACCCCTCTTGACCATGTATATGTATTTGACAAAACATCCATTAAAAAAATTGATGTTGCTATTGTGCATGGTGGGTATCAGTATCTTTGGCTATTTTCTTGCACAACATCCTCAGCCAGAAGAATCCAAATCAGTTATTAATATCCTATTTCAAACCCCAATTGCTCTTTTAAGCTTTTTAGGAAACACAACTTGGCCGATATCTGACAGCTATAAAATCGGACTAAATGCAGTTTGGGGAGCTATATTAGTATTCCTCAGCCTCTATTTTTTACGTAAAAACAAGCAATGGGAAATGCCAGGCATACTTTGGCTACAAATACTAGCAACCGGTGCGATGATTTGCATTGGCCGTAGCCAAGGCAACTCAATCACGACCCTTATTTTATCAGAGCGTTTCTACAGTTATGCAAGTTTCGCCATGATTGGAACCTACCTGTTAGGCATTCCGCATTTCAACAAGTCAAGCATTAGGCTGAATCTGATTCTGATATTTTCTTGTCTATATTTCTTCGGGTCCTTGTATTATTGGACCAAACGTCAAGATGCGCTGCACAATCGATTACGCGCTGATATTACAAACGCATACCTGTCGGCAAGTTTATTAAATTACCCCGCCGCGCATGAACAGATTCGTACGCTCATACAGGCAAAATATTTTCAAGTAGATAGAGAAGCTTTGCTTTCTTGCCCACGAGAAAATCCAACGAAATTCCAAGCGTTGAAAAACTATTCGCTGGAAGAAAGAAATGGACAACTCAGCTTACAAATTTTTGACATTCCGGAAAAAGAATCAGAGGCCGAACAACGATGGCTAGCCATTCAATCCGTGACAAATCCAGATTCCTCTTACCTCGTATCATTTATCCGCGACCAAGTTAATAAACCCCGTTTGGTGCATATCAACTCGCTTCAACTTACAAATCTGCGGGGAAAAAACATTTGGCTTTATACGCAAAAAGCGAATGGAACGAAGTTAACACAATACCTGGGCAGCTTGTAATAAGTTGGAATTCTGAAAAGTTTATCCTTACTTCGAAAAAATTAAACCATAAAACTTACACCCATGAAACTACTTAAACACGTACCTGCAGCATTGCTCGCCTTCTTATTTCTGTTTGGCGGATTAAACTTTTTCTTTCATTTTGTGCCAGATCCGACATTAACTGGAAAACAACTTGACTTCATGGTCTTGTTCGGCGGAACAGGGTATATGACAGTAATTAAAGTAT
>DKIP01000098.1 GCA_002454335.1 Cytophagaceae bacterium UBA6715
CAGACCCCGGCAGCGTTTACCCCAGCTCCCATTCTCGAACTAATTTCCGGTACTGCAAGGGTGTTTCATTCATGTATAGCTTAAACTGCTTATTGAAGTGAGATAAATTGCCAAAGCCACTCTCAAAACAGATTTCTACCATTGTTTTATTGCTCGTACGTAATAATTCACAAGCATGTTTGATTCGGAATTCCGTCACCAAGGAAACAAAGGTTTTTTTAGTAACTTTTTTGAAATACCGACAAAATGCGGTTTCTGTCATATTAGCTAAGTGCGCTACCTCATCCAAATGTACCTCTTGGGTATAGTTAGCAATCACATAGGCATAAATTCGATTAATCCGATCAAGGTCAGTACTCGATAATTGATAGGAAATTTCATTTGTATCAATCGGCTGTGAATCTGCACCTGAATGAGCGATCAGTTGCAAGATGTTCAACAACGACATCAAGCGTGCAAATGGATTTAATTCCTTCAGTGTTAGCATTTCTCTAACCACACGATCTTGCGTAGGTCCTTGAATCGAGAACCCACCAAGTGATTTGTCTAATAATTGTTTGATTGCCTTACATTCCGGCTTATTGAAAAAATCAGTTCCGAGAAAATCTGCTGTAAAATGAATAACCAATGCCTGTGCTTGTTGGGAATCTTCCGATTCTACAAGCCAGTCTTGTCGGTGATTTTGCCAACAATGCGGTAGGTTCGCCCCCAGAAGTACTAAATCACCCGGATGAAAGTCGGCAATATGATTCCCCACAAAACGTTTGCCTTCACCTGCAATAATTAGGGTCAGTTCAAAAGCAGGATGGTAATGATAAGGAGCATCAAATCGATTTTGAATGACTTCTTTGATTTGAAAAGAGGAGTTTTCTTGGGAATCTAAATGCTCTAGGCTTGCTTTCATTTTAGCTGACAAATAAGTCGGGGAATCGTTATTAGGTAAAATTGCATTATTTTTTGCAAATATTGATGCGTTTTATGTCAAGGATTTTTGAGAATTTTGGCCCAAATCCAAACTTATGTTGAAGATAAATTATCCTATTCAAGCCCAACAAGTTGCTGATTTTCAGCGCGACGGTCATATTTATTTGCCAGAACTTTTTTCTCCCGAAGCTTTAAAACCCTATCGGGATTCCATTGTTCAGTGGGCCCATGATTTTCGAAAAAATCAGAAGCCTATCGCGGAGCGAGACACCTATGGCAAAGCATTTTTGCAAATGATGAACTTATGGGAAGAGGACGCTAACATCAAGGAATTTGTACTCGCCAAGCGTTTCGGCCAGGTTGCTGCGGATTTATTAGGGGTTGAAAAAGTCCGACTTTATCACGACCAAGCCTTATTTAAAGAGGCAGGTGGTGGGCATACTCCTTGGCATCAAGATCAATATTATTGGCCCTTGAGTAATGCGAAAACGGTCACGATGTGGATGCCTCTAGTCGATATCACAAAAGAGATGGGGATGTTAACTTTTGCCTCAGGGACCCAACACGTGAAATTGCCCCCTATGCCCATTTCGGATAAATCCGAAGAAACGATTGCCTTATTTGTACAGGAGCAAGGATTTCCCATCAAAGCGCAGAAAACCATGCAAGCGGGGGATGCGACGTTTCACATGGGATGGACTTTGCATGCCGCACCTGGGAATCATTCAGAAACGATGCGCGAAGTAATGACGATTATCTTTATGGACGCAGATATCGAAGTGGCTGAGCCACAAAATGAAAACCAAGAGGCCGATCGTACACGCTGGTTGGCCAGTAAGCCAGCAGGAACCCGAGCAGACTCTTGGTTAAATCCGATTATAAATTAGGGCAATCGCACTTTTTGGGTTTCTTTTTGAATAGACCCCATAAAAAGCCTTTTTTCTTCTTGTAAACCTTTGGTTTGGCGTAGCTAAACACGGTCACATGCGCGGATGCCTGATAAATAGGTCCCGCGAAAAACATTCCCAGAATCAATAATAGGATAATTTTACGCATGTTATTTTAAACGGGCTTTGAAGTAATTTATTGCCATGTTCCAGGCCTCCTCCGTAGCTGCCTTATCAAATGCAGGATTCGATGGATTAGCAAAAGCATGTTCCGCATCAAAAGATTTCACTTGAATTCCTTTGCCTGCTAACTTCATGTTGGCCTCAAATTCAGCTACGATAGCTGGAGAAATAAATTTTTCCCGACCAGCAAACAGGCCTAATACATCCGTATTCAAAGTTTTCAGTTGCTCCACATCTTTCACCGGCATGCCATAATACATGACACATGCCGATGCTTGTGATCCAGCTAAAATCGACGCTTTCAAGGAAAGTCCACCTCCAAAGCACCATCCCACGGTTGCGATCTTTGCTTGAGGTCCGGCATAAGCGATGGCACCTTTGATGATATTTTCTAAACGCAAGGGATTCGCCCCTCCCATGTATTTTCCAGCATCTTCACGAGTTGTCGCAACTTTTCCATCGTACATATCGATTGCAAGCACATTGACATTACCCAACGTTGTATAAAAATGTTCTGCCTCACGCTTGATGTGATCATTCAATCCCCACCATTCTTGAAAAACGAACAAGGTATAATGGGTCGGCTTAGCTGCTTTGATAAAAAAGGCGTTCGCTTGTTGGCCATCCGGCGTTGCAAACGTAATCATCTCACCACCTGCCTGGCTAATGTGATGATAGGGTTTCGGTAATTTATGAGAGCGCTGAAAGGCTTTGTTTGAAGCCATTAATTGCATATCGTCTTTCGTTACGAAACAGCAGGATTGGCCCCAAGCATAAACACTTACAAAAAAGAGCGCAATTGTAGTGACTAGTTTGTTCATGGTAGAAATATTTGCAGAAATTTATGAATAAAATTGGCATTTAGGCTAACTTGCAGGACCTATTGTTAAAATTATCAACTATGAAAAAGAATTTGTTCGGCTTAGGCCGAGTGATGTTTGCCGTAATCATAAGCATAACATCAATCACAATCGCCTTGGCACAAGAGGCTAACCCATTAAAAGGCCAAAAGGTTTTGGTCTTCTCACTTACCAAAGGCTTCCGCCACAGTTCGATCAAACCAGGTCAAATTGCCTTGTTTAAACTGGCTAAAGAAAAAGGCTTTTCGGTTGACACCACTGAAAACCCAGCCATGTTCACGGAAAAGAACTTGAAAAATTACCGTGTTGTTGTTTTCATGAGCACAACAGGTAATGTGTTAAACGAACAACAACAAAACGCTTTCGAACGCTATATTCAAGCAGGTGGCGCCTATTTTGGTGTACATGCCGCAACGGATACCGAGTACGATTGGCCTTGGTATAATAAATTAGCTGGAGGACAATTTGCTTCCCATCCAGGACGTCCTAACGTTCAAAAGGGAACATTCACAGCGGTAGATAAGTCGCATATTTCAACGGCTCACATGCCTACGACCTTTGATCGTACGGATGAATTCTACGATTTCAAAAACTTTAACAAGGACGTTAAGGTCTTAATTACCTTGGATGAAAAGTCCTATAAAGATGGGAAAATGGGTGATTATCATCCAATGGCTTGGTATCACGAGTTTGATGGCGGTCGGGCTTTTTACACTAACTGGGGGCATACGCATGAAACATTTGATGAGCCTTTAGTCTTGCAACATATTTGGGGAGGTCTTCAATGGGCCGCTTCAGGACCTGCAATTAATTTCAACAAACCATTGCGCACGGGGCCACTTCCTGAAGACAACCGTTTTACTAAAACAATCTTAGACAAAAACTTAGATGAGCCTACGGAATTGGCTTTGACAGGCGGAGGGAAAATCTTCTTTGCTGAGCGTAAAGGTAAATTAAAGATGTTTGATCCTAAGAAAGGAAAAACGAAAATTGTTGCAGATCTAAACGTGTTCTCGAAGTTTGAATATGGTTTAATGGGGGTGAATGTGGACCCCAACTACAATAAAAACCACTGGATTTATTTATACTATTCTCCTCAAACCGGGCAAGCAGATACAGCTCAGCACCTTTCGCGTTTTGTCTACGACGACTTGAAAGATACCTTAGTAATGGACAGCGAAAAAGTGTTATTGCGTGTTCCTGTGAAGCGCGACGGATGTTGCCACACGGGTGGTTCGATCGCCTGGGATAAAACTGGTAATTTATATCTATCAACAGGTGATGATACGAATCCTTTCGATTCGAATGGATACGGCCCGATGGACAATCGCGACAAGCGTGCCGGTTGGGATGCACGCGCAACGTCTTCGAACACCAACGATTACCGTGGAAAAATCTTACGTATTAAGCCCACAGATGATGGTAAATACACCATTCCTGAAGGAAATTTATTCCCCAAAGGATTATACCACACCAAGCCTGAAATTTATGTCATGGGAAATCGTAACCCTTATCGGATTGCGGTAGATCAACATAATGGTTTCTTGTACTGGGGTGAAGTAGGTCCAGATGCTGGTGATGACTCACCTAAATATGGATCAAAAGGACATGATGAAGTAAACCAAGCACGTCAGGCAGGGTATTTCGGTTGGCCTTTATTTGTCGCGGACAACCGTCCGTACAACCAACGTGATTTTGCGAAAGACAGTACTTGGGCTAAGTTCAATCCTAAAGCTCCCGTAAATGACTCACCACACAATACCGGTTTAGCCCATTTGCCAGCGGCACAAAAGGCGTTTAT
>DKIP01000103.1:0-2355 GCA_002454335.1 Cytophagaceae bacterium UBA6715
TTTTCTGGAATGGATTCAAAATGCTCGCTGAGTAGGAGGTATTGATGACCTACCGACATACACGGTATTTTAGACCCCGATTTTAAATTATATAATCCGGTAATAGATTCATAGAAGTTGACAATTCCATCCGGTTGTAATTCCTCAATGAATTCACCCAATTGCGTGGCGCTCTTCCAGTAGGTCCCAAATTTGGTGAAAGCCTGCATCGCCGTTTTACCTAGTTGAACCGATTTCCCTTTGCCATAGTTGATCGAAGGGCTTTCGTACTGAATGATGGGGGTCTCACCAATGAAATCAGCAAAAAAAGCCGGGATTTTTCGGCCTTCAAAAGAACCAACAGCATAGCCGACCACTTCATGTCCGGCTTCGCGCGCGATTTGAGTTAAGGAAATGGCTTGGGTTAAATGCCCGCGACCTTCGCCTTGGACGGTAAAGATGAATCTGCCCATATGCTTGTTAATTCAGATGTAAGATTAAAACTTGGATAATCAATCAATAGCCATTCCCCCGCATGTGTCTCCACCAAAGCCGTTAAAGACTCTACCCAATCCCCTGAGTTCATGTAGGTAATTCCATCAATTTGCTTAATCTCCGCTTTGTGAATGTGTCCACAGATGATGCCATCAGCTCCTTTTGCTTTGGCTAATTCCGCTAATTTTTCTTCGAAATCGGATATGAAATTTACTGCGGCCTTTACTTTTTGCTTGATGACTTGGGATAAGGAATAATAGGGTTTTCCTTGCCAAGAACGGTACTGATTATACCACTTATTCAACCACAATAAAAAGGTGTAACCGATGTCACCTAAATAGGCTAACCATTTCATTTGGCTCGTAATACTATCGAAAATGTCACCGTGGGTAATGAAATATTTTTTGCCGTGAGAGGCCAACATGTAATCTTGACGAATGGAGAATTGCTTTCCAATTTTCAAGGGCAAGATTTGATCCAAGAAATCATCGTGATTCCCGCGTAAGTAGATGACTTCTGTATCGAAGCGATCCATCATTTTTAATACGGCGCGAAAAAACCCCGTATGTTTTTTCTTCCAAGTCCCCCCTTTTTTTAATTGCCAGCCGTCGATGATATCCCCATTAAGAATCAACTGGTGGGAGGAATTTGACTTTAGAAATTCGTTGACTTCTTTTGCTTTTGCTCCCTTACTCCCTAGGTGTAAGTCGGAGATGACGATTGTCTTGTAGGTTGGCCGCATGGCATGTATTTTCGTTTACCAAAAGTACAAGCTCTTCATACGCATCATGTTAAGGTTAAATTAGGAAATCATTAATTCATCATGACATGTTCCCTTTTGAGGATTAGGGGACAAATGAAAAGATATTGATTTAAGTTCTTGAAGTAGATTCAAGTAGTTTTGAATTCAATCAAAATAAAAGAAATATGAAAAATTTTACGCTAATCGTGTTCGTTCTCCTCGGCTTAAGGGCTCAGGCTCAAAGTAAGCTGGATTGTAAAGACCTTATTGCTGCAGAAAACCAGATGGCGGCAAACGTCAAAATGTATACAGAGACTTGGGATAAAATTCTTAATCAGCGAGACATTCATGCCATTAATGATAAGAATTTCGCAAAAGATGTTGTCTTATTGAATCAAAAAGAAGGAATTCGTGCTAAGGGGATTGAAGGCTTTAAGAATGCTTTTAATTACTATTTGACTGCATTTTCTGACATCAAATTCACATTCATCGATGTTTGGGGACATGGCGACAAATTAGTCAAACACTGGAATTTTCAAGGTAAACATAATGAAACAGGTAATCAGATGAATTTGTCGGGGGTAACTTTAGTCAAAATGAAGGATGGTAAAATTATCGAAGAGCAAGATTTCGACGACAACTTATCTTACAACCAGCAGTTAGGGCGTTATTTAGTTAAATAATGCGTTTATCTAAGCTTTGGCAATCCTTAAAGGTTTGCCAAAGCTAACGCTAGCTGGAGAAAAAAATTATATCAATTAACAGATATTCAATTTCAGCATACCCTTCCAAATTAAATCGGGATCCACGTTGAACAACGTTGAAAAGTGGTGGGCATCTCCACCAGTCAGTACCACCTGGATATTCGGCACTTTTTTTTGAGCTTGCTGAATAAATCCCTTTATTTCAAATTCAACACCTGCCATGATACCAGCGATTAGATTACTTTGGGTATTATGGCCAAAAGTTGGATAAGGATGTTGAGGAACTACCTGCGGTAAATGAGCTGTATGCGCATGCATCCCAGCAGCACGCATTGTTAATCCAGGACTGATAGCACCACCAATAAATTCATTGGCTTCATTTACGAGATTGTACGTGATGCATGTGCCCAAGCAGATACTTAAATGGCTAGGCCC
>DKIP01000103.1:2473-4904 GCA_002454335.1 Cytophagaceae bacterium UBA6715
ATTAGTTTTGGGGAAAGTAAAGCATGAATCGCTGGGGGGATGTCAATAACCGAACTTAAGTGAATCGATTCAAGCTCCGCAAAATGAGGAATTTCGTACAGATTTTTTTCTGTTAATGTGGGGATAATGCCCTCGGTAACTTTCGAATCACGTGTATAAACCGCATATTTTAAGCGGGAATTGCCAAAATCCAGTAACAATTTCATCTCATTCAAATTTATATTCGGTAATTTTGCTACACACAAGTTTCCGCCTTTATATGTATCAAATTCAAATTTTAAAATCCAAAGTTCATCGCGCTACAGTCACAGAAGCCAATATCGATTACGTGGGAAGTCTTACCATGGATGCAGATTTAATGGACGCTGCCAACATGCTCGAACACGAAAAAATTCAAGTGGTTAATGTGAATAATGGAGAACGCATTGAAACTTACTTAATTAAAGGGGAACGTGGTTCAGGTATTATCTGCCTAAATGGCCCTGCCGCTCGGAAAGCAGTTGTTGGCGACATCGTCATTATCATCTCTTATGCCTTGATGGATTTTGAACTAGCCAAAACCTTCAAACCAACCGTTGTTTTTCCCAATACAGCAAATCGTTTAGTCTAATACGATTCTTCCGCATTCGGGAAATCCTGACTTTTTACGTCTGCCACGTAGGCTTTAACTGCTTGTGGAATTAATTCCCCCAAGTTTAAATAGCGACGTAAAAACCGCGGTTTAAATTCTGTATTGATTCCTAACATGTCATGCATCACCAGTACCTGACCATCGCAAGCGTTTCCTGCGCCTATTCCGATGGTCGGGATGTTTAGTGTCTCCGTCACCTGTTTGGCTAAATCAGCAGGAATTTTTTCCAGCACTAAACCAAAACATCCCGCAGCTTGTAGAAGTTGGGCTTCTTCCAAAAGCTTTTGGGCCTCATCTTCTTCCTTCGCACGAACGGCATATGAGCCAAATTGGTAAATACTTTGCGGGGTTAACCCTAAATGCCCCATGACAGGAATTCCGGCGCCTACAATTTTTTTAATACTTTCAACTACCTCTAATCCACCTTCTAACTTGATCGCATGTGCCCCCGTTTCTTTCATGATGCGGATGGCTGAAGACAAGGCGATTTCGGAATTGGATTGGTAAGAACCAAACGGAAGGTCTACAATGACAAGTGCGCGTTTCGTTCCCCGAACGACACATTGGGCATGGTAAATCATTTGATCCAAAGTAATCGGCAAGGTGGTTTCGTGTCCCGCCATGACGTTGCTGGCACTATCGCCTACCAACAGGCAGTCTACGCCCGCTGCATCCAATAACAAGGCCATGGAATAATCATAGCAGGTGAGCATCGAAATGCGTTCAGCCTGCTGCTTCATCAGTAGCAAACTGTGTGTGGTGATTTTTTTGAATTCTTTCAAATAGCTCATGGCATATAGTGGTTATCGATCAGTCGGACGCCTCCAATAAAGGCGGCGACTAATAGTTGACAGGGACGTTCTCCCCAAGGTTTATTTTCTAATGTGTTCGGATCGCAACAAGCGATGTAGTCGACGGAATCAAATCCGTTTGCCAACAATGCTGCCTCAAATTCCGCTGCGGAGGCACTCTGAAATCCTTGATAAATGGCTAAGGCTTGTGTTTTTTGTTCGGCGCTTAGTCGGGTATTCCGACTGCTCATCGCTAATCCATTAGCTTCGCGAACGGTGGGGCAGGCAATTAATTTAACTTGAGATTGCGTGATTTCGAGCATTTTTCGAACGACAGCAATTTGTTGGAAATCCTTTTGCCCCATAAACAAATAATCCGGTTTAACCGCTTGAAGGAGTCGGTCTACGACTACGCAAACTCCTTGGAAATGACCTGGCCGGTGGGCGCCCTCGAGCAATTCCTCTAATCGGCCAAGCGGATAATGCGGTAAATCCGTCATGCCTGTAGGGTACAAGTCGGCGACATCTGGGGTATACACTACGTCACATCCTATTTCTTTCAAGCTTCGCAAGTCATTCGCTAATGTTTTCGGGTATTTTTCAAAATCGCTTGGATCATTGAATTGCGTGGGATTGACAAAAATGCTACAAACAACGAGATCACATTGTGCTTGCGCGGCCTTAATCAAGGCAAGGTGTCCTGCATGCAAAGCACCCATGGTGGGGACAAAACCGATGTTGCCTACGGTGTTTTGGAGGAAGGATTTAAGTGAATCTTGTGTTTGGAATTGTTTCATCGACTAAAATATCAGGCAATATTACCTATTTTTGGGCTTATGTTACAGGGGAAACGAATAATTCTAGGCATTACAGGCAGTATTGCTGCGTATAAATGCATCATGTTGGTTCGATTATTGACCAAACAGGGAGCTGAGGTTCGTGTGGTCATGTCGAAAGCTGCACAAGATTTTGTTTCGCCGTTGGTGTTAAGCACTTTTTCGGGCCATCC